>NZ_JBHZAV010000063.1:0-51450 GCF_042754445.1 Embleya sp. NPDC059213 | reverse complement strand
GTCGCGGCGTTCGTGCCGTGCCGTGCCGTTGTCGGATGCCGCCGGTGATCGTCGCCCGGTACGAGACCCGGCCGCAGGTGGCTTCGCCGTAGCCGGTGATCCGCACCGAACCGGACAGGCCCCCGAGGTGCCGACCGCGTTCGTCCGGGACGCGTCGGGCGTCCCGGACGAACCCGATGAACAACCGCCGAGCACCGACCCGACCGAGAGTGCGGCTGCGGCCATCGATCGCCGCCCTCGTCGCGTCGTGTCGGCGCCCCCCGAGCCTCGACGGTGTTCCCCCGTGCGCGCCGGTCGCCTGATCCCCCGTCGGCGCGCCCTGTGACTCGGACGTTAATCCGCGTGGCCGGCCGCGAATACCCCACAGATGTGGGGGTGTTCAGGCGGCGGGCGGCGGGGCGGTGAGTCGGCCGTCCAGGGCGAGTGGACCCAGGCCCAGGCGGGGCAGGTAGTGGCGGGAGAAGACCGCGGCGGTCAGTTCGCGGCGGCTGCGCACGCCGACCTTGTCGAAGATCTTCTCCAGGTGGTCGTTCAGCGTGTTCCGGGTGATGTGCAACTCGGCGAGCACCTCTTCGCTGGACCAACCGTGCAGGACGAGCTGGGCGATTCGCCGCTGCCGTTCGCTGAGTCCGTACGCCTCCAACACCAGCGCGATCAGCATGCCGGGCTCCGCCGAGCCGATCGCGACCATGGTCACCGGCTCCGGTGCGGTGAACAACCGCCAGGCGTGCAGCGCCAACCAGTGGCCGTCGCGGGTGCGGACCTGGGACCGGGCGGTGGTGCCCGGATGCCCCGCGCGGGCCGCCGCGGCCACCGCGCGCACCGCGTACGGGCAGGACTTCGGCCGGCCGGCCGCGCCACCCACCTCGATCCGGGCCAACAAGCGCTCGGCGCTGGGACTGCACTCGACCACCCGCTGGGCGGCGTCCAGCACGACGAATCCGGGCCCGTCCGGCGCGGACCCCTCGTCGGTGCCGGTGACCACGAGCGACCGACGCACGGCCCGCGTGGTGGGCGCCGCGAACGCCCGCGCGGCGGCCAGGTCCCGGCTGCCGAACGGGGCACTGTCGGTGGACCGGCACAGCACCACCAGGCCCCAGGTGCGCCCGCGTTCGCGCAACAGGATGCGCAACTCGTCGGCCATGTCCAGGGGTTGCAGGATGTCCCGGTAGTAGGCGCTGGACTCGATCGCGCCGCCGGTGGACGCCTTCAGCGAACTCACCGGCGCCGCACGGCGGGTCAACGCCCGCAGGTTGTCGACCCCGTCCTGCTCCACGTGCTCGATCTCGAACAACCGCGGCATCACCCGCTCCGGGAATCCCGACTCGTGCACGCCCCCGGTGTCCAGCAGCGTCGACGGATCCAGCAGCACCGCACACCAGATGTCGGCCGGCACCACCTTCAACAACCGCGCCGCCGCCACCCCGACGACGTCCGCCGCCCCGCGCCCGGTCTCCACCACACCCTGCAGGGCCCGCTCCAGCCCCACGACACCCCGCCCCGCCCCACCGGAAACCACGCCTCAACGCTACCGACCCCACCGCCCACCCGCGACGCATACGGCCCAGGAACCCGGCATCCGCAGTGGGTCGCGCACGCGCGCCGGCCGGCGCCGATGCCCACCTCGCGCCTCGACCCGGAGGGGCCCCGGGACCTCAGCGGTCGGTGTCCTTCGGGTGGCGGGTGGACGCATGGACGAGATGCACGGTCCGTCCCGCCTCGTCGACGAGGTAGCGGACCCGCCCACCGGCGGTCACCTCGTACTCCCATTGCGGATACTCTTCGCCGCCGAGGGAGCGCACACCCAGTCGTCCCCGCAATCGATGCTGCCGGTCCGGATCGGCGGTGGACTGTGGCGCCGATCGCAGGGCCTCGAAACAGCGTCGGGTGTTTCCCGCCGCTTCCGTACAGAGGTCGGCCCACCCCTTGGCGGCATCATTGGTGGCGAAGCGCAGTCGCCACTCGGTGCCGATCGGCGGAGGGGAGACGTCGTCGCCGCGCTTGGGGCTCACGGGGTGGGCACCTCGCCGTGGTCCTCGTCCGGCAGGGGCGTGGTGAGGTCGGCGGCCAAGGCGGGGTCGGCCAGGATTCTGGCGGTGGCGCGCCATTCGACGATGACGCGGTGCAGGTTCGTGTGGACGTCGAGATCCACGACGTCACGAGTGGCATCGACCAGGTCGACGACGAACTCTCGCACCTCCTCCGCCGAGAAGTGCCGTGTCCAAGGAAAGACCGCGGGTAGTGCCAGGAGTATGGCCCGCGCGCCTTCGTCGCTCCCGATCAGGGCGGTGAACAGCCGGGCCGTGACGTCGGCGGTCTCCTCGCGCCGACGGTCGTGCCGCTCGGTCGTGAGGTAGAGATCCTCGCCGTCTCTGCGAGTGACGTGGACCCGCTGGACCTGTTCGACGGTATCGGCGACCCGCTTGGAGTTCTTCGACAGATCAGAGAACGAAACGGTCGGAGTGGACATACCCTGGAAGATACTTCGGAATATGTTCCGAAGTCAAGCTCGGGTTCGTGGCGTGGTCGGCTGGATCGAGTCGGGGAGGGTCGGGCCGGTCGAAGGGGCGGGCGGGGTTGTTCCCGCGGTCGCGGACAGGGCTATGCCGGTGAGGACGATGGCGGCGCCGAGGGATTCGATCCAGCTCGGGCGTTCGCCGAGGACGGCCCAGGCGGCGAGGATGCCGACGATCGGGACGAGCAGGCCGTAGGGGGCGACGGCCGAGGCCGAGCGGCGACCGAGCAGGGCGAACCACAGGCCGTAGCCGAGCCAGGAGGACAGCACGACGGTGAACGCCAGGCCGCCCACGCCGCTCCACGAGGCCGAGGTGAACGCGTCCAGATCCTGCCCGGGGCCCTCGACCGCGAGCGAGAGCGCCAGCAGCGGCAGCGGTGCCACCAGCGCGGACCACACCACCAGGCCGGTGCCGCCCGGGATGCCCGCCTTCCGGGTCAGCATGTTGCCGAAGCCCCACGACGCACCCGCGCCGATCATCAGCACGAACGGCCACAGGGACGCGCCCTGCCCCCGGCCGAACGCGATCACGCCCATCCCGAGTGCGGCCACCGCGAGCGAGATCAGCCGGGTACGGCCCGGGACCTCGCGCAACATCAGCATCGCGAACACGACCGTGAACATCGCCTGGCACTGGATCACCACCGAGGCCAACCCGGCCGGCATCCCCGCGTGCATCGCGCTGAACAGGAACGCGAACTGGCCCACGTTGACGGTGAGTCCGACCCCGATGATCAGCCGCAGGCTCGTCTGCGGGCGCTTGACGAACAGCACCGCCGGAAACGCCACGAGGGCGAAGCGCAGCGCGGCCAACAACAGGGGCGGGAAGTCGTCGAGGCTCGCGTCGATCGCGACGAAGTTCACTCCCCAGATCACGCTGACGAGCGCGGCGGACAGTGAATCGGTACGGGTCATGAGCAGAGTGTGTGGCCTGGCCATCCATCGAGTCCATCTACATTTTCCATACCTCAATCGGTAGTTTTCCTGCATGGAACTCAAGCGACTGAACATCCTGCGCGCGCTCGACCAACACGGCACCGTCGCCGCCGCGGCCCAGTCGCTGCACCTGACCCCGTCCGCCGTCTCGCAACAATTGGCCGTGCTGGCCCGCGAGGCGGACGCGGCGCTGCTGGAGAAGCACGGCCGCGGGGTCCGGCTGACCGCCGCGGCCCATGTGTTGCTCGGCCACGCCGACGCGATCGCGACCCGCCTGGAGCAGGCCCGCGCCGACCTCGCCGCGCAGCGCGACGGACGGATCGGCCGGGCCCGGATCTCCGGCTTCCCGTCCGGTATCTCGGGCCTGGTCGGGCCGGCGCTGGCCCGGCTCAAGGTGAGCCATCCGGGCTGGCGGTTCGAGGTGGTCCAGTACGAGACCGAGCAGGCGCTCCCGCTGTTGCCCGCCCGGGAGTTGGACGTGGCGGTCGTGATGACGCACCCCGACCTGCCCGCGCCCGACCATCCGCGGATCGAGTTGCACCCGCTGTTGGACGAGCCGTTCGAGATCGCGTTGCCGGTCGGCCACCCGCTCGCCGAGCGGGCCGAGGTCTCGTTGGCGGCCGACCTCGCCGATGCCGACTGGATCATCACCGCGCCCGGGACGGCCTGCCACGGCCTGCTCCTGACCGCGTGTCATCAGGCCGGATTCCAGCCCCGCCTGGTGCACACCTCGACCGACTTCGGCGCCCAACTGGCCCTGGTGGCGGCCGGTCTGGGGGTGACGATCATTCCCCGGCTGGCCCAGCCGGCGCTGCCGCCCGGCGTGGTGCTGCGCCCGATCGTCGCGCCCGCGCCGCGCCGGCATCTGATGGCGGCGGTCCGCCGAGGTTACGGCCCGTCGCCTTTGTTGAGCGCGTTGCGGGCGGTCGGCGCGGAATTGCGTGCCCGGGACGGGCGAGAGATCGGCGCGGGCCGTGCGACGGTCGATTCGGTCGGTTGATTCGGTCGGTTGATTCGGGATCAATGCGGTCCAACACGTGCCGATGCCGCCGGGTGGTGCCCGGTGAGGCAAAGGGCAGGAAATATCGGCAAAGGCTCGTCTCCACGCGTATCACGACGCGACCGTGGGGTCCGTTCTCAAAGCGCACGCAAAACCGCGATCGACGGCCCGGCCCCCGATTGGCCTGATCCGACGCTTCCAAAAGCGTGAGTCCTGCGGTAATCACGAGCGCTGGGCGCCCCGAACCGACACCACCAGGCGTTTTCCGGGCGTAGAACCGGGGAAAGGGCGGGTTCGACACCTGATCATCGAGCCCGCGTACTTATTGACAGCATGAATCGGCGTGGGCTCTACTCGACCCGGCGGCGAGCGGCGGAAGAATTTTCCGAGCGAGCCGGAATAACCGCTCCGAGCTGTCGAGGTCATACCTTTCGAGGCTTGAATTGCCTGGAAAGGACCGTCCACGGTAAAAGGGAGGTGCCTGTCGTGAAGCTTCTTTTCTCGATCAAGGAAAAGTTTACGCCCGAGAAGAGCCTGAAGTCCTACACCTGGTACATCTGGTACTAGCCGAGGCGAATCGACAATCCGAACAGGGACGTTATTCGCCTCATCGGTCCGCGTCCGGCGTAGCCCTCACCGGCACGCCGGGCGCGGGCCGCCCGCTTTTGGAGACCAGGATGTACGTATCGGGTACCGGCCGGAGCAGCCGGACCACCGTATTCGCGCCTCGGATGCAGGCCCTTCTGCACGACCATCGCGGCGACGACGTGTTTCGACTGGAGGCCGATACCGTCGCGGTCGCCGGGCCCGAACGCACCGACGCGATTCTCGCCGCCCGGCCGGCCGCGGATGTGGAGCGCCCGACCTTCAAACCGCTCCAGGGCAGAAGCATTCCGCGTACCGAGGCGTCGACCGTCATGCGGGCCATCGGCCGCGACGTGCGGGCGGCGTTGGCGAAACCGACGCCGACGGCCGACCTCACCGGTGAATGGCCGCACGTCGGGCACGTCTATCTGCGCGATCTGATTCTCGGTGCGGATCCGTATCGGCTGCGCGTGCTGATGGACCGCGCCCTGGAGTTGACCCCGCTGCTCACCTGGACGGTCATCGCGGCGGGCGCGGCGCTGCCCGGCCGGCTCCGCCCCGGGGCCCCGGTGTCCGCCATCGCGGGCCTGACCGCCGAGGCGCGGACCTACCGGGACCGGCGGCACGCGATGGGCCTGTACCGGCGTGCGGCGGCCCCGGTCTGTTTCACCGTCTCCACGCTCGTCGCCGGTGCCCTGTGGCTCGGATCGCCGTTCGACGACGACACCCCGAACGAGCACATCCTCTACGAGACGATGCGCCTGCTGCCCCCGTCCTGGAGCATTCTGCGCCGCAGTTCGCCCGAGTACCCGGCGGTGGACCCGCGGATCACCGCGACCGACGACGTCCTGCTGCTGCCGCTGCTCACCCACCGCGATCCGGCTATCTGGGCGGACCCCGACGAGTTCCGCCCCGAGCGCTGGGCCCGGCTCGACCCGGACGAACAGCCCGGATACCTGCCCTTCGGGCACGTCTCGGAGCGGTGCTGGGGGCGGCACATGGTGATGCCGATGGCCGGGCTGCTGCTGGATCTGCTGCGCGCCGACGGGCTCGCGGTCGACCCGGGGCAGAGCACGGCCCGGGTGCGGCTGGCCGGGCTGCTCGGTGTGTCCGAGGTTCGCGTCACCTGTCGTTGACTTCGGCGAGGCCGCGGATCGGGCGCCTCGCGGGGCGCCACGCGGGCTGTCGACCGGGCTGCCAGTCGGGGTGTCACGAACCGGACGCCGCGCGCCCGACGGGCGTTCGCGCGGCGTCCGGCCGATCAGCTCCGGGCGGCGGCCTCGGCGGGATCCGGATCCGGGCCGGAGGAAGGTTTTTGCGGCTCCTCCGGTTCGTGCTTGCCGAAGTACGCGACGGCCACCGCGCCGGATACCGCGAGCACGAAGCCCAGCACGGCCATCCAGGCCAGCCCGTCCCGTGAGGTGTCGCCGAGCCACAACACGCCGACCGCGCCGGGCACCACCGTCTCGCCGACCACGAGTGCGGCGGTCGCGCCGTTCACCGAACCGATCTGCAACGCGATGGTGTGCAGGTACATTCCGCCGATGCCACCGATCAGCACCGCGTACAGCGCCGGGTCGGCGGCCAGTTTGCCCAGGTCGAACGGGTCGACGCCGTCCAGGATCCGCACGCCGATGCCGAGCCCGCCGAAGCCGAGCCCGGAGAGCAGACCCGCGACGATCGCACCGTTGGCGCCCAGGAAGCGGACCAGCACGGTGCCGCCGATGATCACCACGAACGTGACGATCAGCACCCACCAGTGCGTGGCGCGCGGACTGTGCCCGTCGCCCTCGGGACCGGCCGCGACGCCGAGCAGGACGAGTGCGCCGCAGACCACGCCGATCGAGGTCCAGTCGGCCCGGTACAGCTTGATCCCCAGCAGCTTGATCCCGAGCACGGCGGTGATCACCAGGTTCGCGCTGATGATGGTCTGGGACAGGAACAGCGGCAACAACCGCGCCGCCAACGCGCCGAGCGCGAAGCCGACGAAGTCGAGCAGGGTCCCGACGATGAACTCCCACGTGACCGCGGCCTTGGCGGTGGAGGACAGGCTCGGACCGCCGTACCCGGTCACCTGGGCGGTGCCGCCGCCGCCCCGTTCGGCCCGTTTGGCCTCCTCCTCGCGCGCGGATCGCCGCGACCCGACCGCTTGCAGCACCGACCCCACGCCGTAACACGCGGAGGCCGCGACAGCGGTGACCAGACCGACGATCACAGATGACTCCCATTCACCAAGATTTCGGATATGCCGCGAGGGCGGCTACGGACACCCTGCCGGCCTCGCGAGGATGCGACCCGCGCCCCTCGCGACGGCCGGCCCGCGCCGGGCCGGTTCGGGCCCGATCGCGGAGCCCTCCCCGCCACGTCTCGCCACGCCAACGATCGTGTTCCGCGCCCGGTTTCCGATTCGGGCCGGTCGCTCACATCCCATACCTGCGGCGTACTCGGCCCGTACGCATCTCGGCTGACGACGAACGACACGCCGGGTCGGCAGGGGCATTCGGGGGAAGCCTCCGCGCGCCTTGTCCTAATTTGTAGATTTATGTCCGATTCTTCGGAAATGCACAGGAAACCGAACGCCCGGATCCGCGCGACGGGCCTCGCGCTGTCCGGAGTCGTCACCCTCGGCGGTGTCATCCTCGTCTGCGTGTTCGCTGTCATGGGCTTCGCCAAGCCGCTGCCCGGCGGTCTCGGCCCCTGCATCCCCGGCGACTGCCCGGCCACGAACCTCGAACCCAACAACGGCCCGATCGCGGGTCGCGACAACGGCATCAACATGTTCGTCGGCGGCAACTGGTCCGTCGGCGGATCCGCCGCAGAGGCCGAGGGCAAGTTGGTCGCCCTCGGCAATTTCGACATGAACAAGACCTCGGGATCCAGCATCTACAACGTGGGCATCGTGGGTGTCGGCACCCGCGTGCCCCCGGACAACGGTACGGACTTCCTCACCGTCGGCGGCAACCTCACGATCGCGAACGGCCAGAGCGTGGTCGCCGAGGAGGGCACCGTCAGCGGTGTGGTGCGCTACGCGGGCACCCTCACCGGCACCGTGACCCCGACGGCGGTCAAGGACGGGTCGGCGGCGGCTCCGTATGCCGGTCTGCGTCCCCAGTTGACCGACGCGTCGAGCTGCTACGCGTTCCCGGACGGCAGGCCGCGCGCGGCCACCGGCACCGCCACGAACGTGGGCTTCGAGACGTTGTTCACCGGAGACGGTACGTCGCCGCTCCAGGTGTTCAACGTCGACTTCGACATCGCCAATCCGATCGGCGGCGGGGACCAGGGCATCTCGTTCGTCGGGATCCCCGCGGGCGCCACGGTCCTGGTCAACCTGACCGGGCCGACCCGGGTGATCAGTACCTTCATCGGCAACGCGAACATCCCCACCGGGCTGCGCGAGCACCTGCTGTGGAACTTCCCGGATGCCACGTCGGTGACCATCAAGGGCAGTGCGCAGTTCCAGGGCAGTGTGCTGGTGGGCAACGCGGCGAGCACGACGACCGTTTCGGTGCCGGGTATGAACGGGCGCTTCTTCACGGCCGGTTCGCTGGTGCACCAGTCGACGTCCGGGTCGGAGTTCCATCGGTACCCGTTCGATGGTGACCTGCCGGACTGCGGCGGGTCGACGTCGGCTTCGCCGTCCACGTCTTCGTCGGCGTCGCCTTCGGCCAGTCCGTCGATGTCTCCGTCGGCCTCGCCCTCGGCGTCTCCGTCGGCGTCGCCGTCGGCGTCTCCGTCCGCTTCGCCGTCGGCGTCCCCGTCGGCGTCGCCTTCGGCCAGTCCGAGCGCGAGCCCGTCGGCGTCCCCGTCGGCGTCGCCCTCGGCCAGCCCGAGTGCCAGCCCATCGGCTTCGCCGTCCGCCAGTCCGTCGGCGTCCCCGTCGGCTTCGCCGTCCGCGTCTCCGTCGGCCTCGCCGTCGGCATCGCCCTCGGCGTCCCCGTCAGGCTCGGCCTCGGCCTCGCCCTCCACCAGCCAATCCGCAGTGCCCTCCGGTGCGCACAACAAGCCGCACGGCGGCTCGGGCGGCCACGGCCACGGCGGTAACGGTGGTGGCCACGGTGGTGGCATCGGCGGATCCGGCGGATCGCAGCTCGCCCACAGCGGCATGACGGGCAGCGCCGCGATGTTGCTCGGTGGCAGTGCGCTCGCCATCGGTCTCGGCGTGATCCTGATGTTCGTCTACCGCGCGCGGGGTCGTAACCGCGCCTAGTCCCCATCCGACCCGAATGGCCCCCGATCTCCCAGGAGAACGGGGGTCATTCCTACGTTCGGCGCCGAGCCGATGGCGTCGCCCACAAAGGATGTACGCGCCAACCGTCTCCACATACTGTGACCTCCGTAGCGAACGTCGGAAACGATCGACCAGCATTCGGAGGGGCCACATGAGCGGGATCTGCGAGGGACGCGTCGTCATCGTGACGGGTGCGGGCAACGGCATCGGCCGGGCGCACGCACTGGCGTTCGCGGCCGAGGGCGCCAAGGTCGTGGTGAACGACCTCGGCGGCGCGCGGGACGGCACCGGCGCGTCGGCGGGTCCGGCCGAGGCCGTGGTGGCGGAGATCGTCGCGGCGGGCGGCGAGGCGGTGGCCAACACCTCCGACGTCTCCGACTTCGCCGGCGCCGAGGCGCTGATCGGGCAGGCGATCGAGGCGTTCGGCCGGCTCGACGTCCTGGTCAACAATGCGGGCATCCTGCGCGACCGGATGTTGACCAACATGTCCGAGGCCGAGTGGGACGCGGTGATCAAGGTCCACCTCAAGGGCACGTTCGCCCCCGCGCACCACGCGGCGGCCTACTGGCGCGGCCTGGCCAAGGCGGGCGAGCAGGTCGACGCCCGGATCATCAACACCAGCTCGCCGTCCGGCATCTTCGGCAACGTCGGCCAGACCAACTACGGCGCGGCCAAGGCCGGCATCGCGGGCTTCACCATCATCGCGGCGCAGGAACTCGGCCGCTACGGCGTCACCGTCAACGCGATCGCCCCCACCGCGCTGACCCGGCTGACCGAGGATCTGGCCGGCTTCGCCGACGAGGCCGCCGCCGCGAAGATCGCCGAACAACTCGCCCCCGAGCACATCTCCCCACTCGTGGTCTGGCTCGGCAGTCCCGCCTCGGCCGCCGTCACCGGCCGCGTCTTCTCGGTCACCGGCACCTCGATCAGCGTCGCCGAAGGCTGGTCCAACGGCCCCACCGTCACCAAGGAATCCCGCTGGACCCCCGACGAACTCGCGGCAGTGATCCCGGACTTGGTCGACAAGGCCGCCGGCAACGCAGACATGAGCGGCACCCGCAAGTAGCCCTGCCGCGCCGCTTTCGGCCCCGGCCGCCGCCGACTCCGGTTCAGGCGGCGGCCGTTGCCGTGGCGAGGAGTTCGACCAGGGTGCCGCGGAACGTCGGAAGCAGCCGGGCGGCCACCACCGCGGCGTCCGGTGAATCGCCGAAGTGCGGTGCGAGCAACCGGTCGAGCTCCTCGGGGGCCGGGTATCCCGCGATTCCGGGGGCTGCGGGGTCGAGTGCTCAACCCCGTGCCCGGCCACCCGAGGGTCCGACCCGCCCCGTGCCGAACGTGAACCGCCGCCCCGCACCCGGGGGAGTGGGGTGCGGGGCGGCGGGGGTTCGCCGGCATCACCGGAACTGCCGGAAATGCTCGGTTACTTGGTGATCCCGAACCGCTCCAGTCCGAATGCCTTGATCGCGTTCGTGCGGAACAGCTTGTCGCACTCGGCCTGGGTCAGACCCGCCTTCGTGGCGATGTCGAGGGCGACCTTGTGCGTGTTCGGGAAGGTCGAGTCCGCGTGCGGGTAGTCGACCTCGAAGCAGATCTGGTCGATGCCGATCACGTCGCGGTTGCGCAGCCCGATCTCGTCGTCGAAGATGCAGCCGTAGATCCGGTCCTGGATGTACGAGCTGGGCTTTTGGGTCAGCGACGAGCCGAACGCGTTGTCGTCGCGCTCCTCCCACAGCTTGTCCGCGCGCTCCATCACGTACGGCATCCAGCCGACCTGGCCCTCGGCGTAGGCGATCTTCATCTTCGGGAAGCGGTCGAACACGCCGGAGAAGATGTAGTCGACCATCGAGCCCATGGCGTTCTGGAAGGTCAGCACCGAGGAGACGATGAAGGGCGCGTCCGGCGACGTGGACGGCATCTTCGAGGACGACCCGATGTGCATGCAGACGATGGTGTTCGTCTCCTCGCACGCCTGGAAGAACGGGTCCCAGAAGTGGTCCTTGGAGTGCACCGACGGCAGGCCCAGCGGGACCGGGTTCTCCGAGAAGGCGACCGCGAACGACCCCTTCGCCGCGCACCGACGCACCTCCGCGGCGGCCAGATGCGCGTCCCACAGCGGGATGATCGTCATCGGCAGCAGGCGGCCCTTGCCGTCGCCCGCGCACCACTCGTCGATCATCCAGTCGTTGTAGGCCCGCACGCACAGCAGTGCGAGTTCCTTGTCCTCACGCTCGTAGAACGCCTGGCCGCAGAACCGCGGCAGGATGTTCGGGAAGCACAGCGACGCGTCGACGTGGTTGGCGTCCATGTCCTTGAGCCGCTCGGACTGGATCCACGCGCCCGGCCGGATGTCGTCGAAGGTGACCGGCGTCACGTCCAGCGTGTCGAAGCCGACCGCGGCCGAGAGCTTGGGGAACGGGTAGACCAGGTCGTCGTACAGCCACCAGTCGCACCACTCGCCGTCCTCGACGCCGCGCTCGTAGGAGAACACGCCGCCGATGAAGTTGAACTTCGCCTTGTCGCGCACCACGCGCGGGCCGCGGTCCTTGTACTTGGCGGGCAGTCGCGAGGTCCACAGGTCCGGCGGCTCGACCACGTGGTCGTCCACGGAGATGATGCGCGGGATCTCAAGCGTCATGGCCTGCTCCTTGTAGCACGTGCGATGGGCCTCGGTGGCGGCGGTGGCCCCGCTTGCGACGCGTGGACCCTGCGCTACCCAGGAAACCCGCTGACGGGTCGTCAGCCAAGCCCCTGTTGTTGCTAACGTTATGCCGACACGGCATAGGTGGGTTTCCATGGAACTGCGTGACCTGAGATGTTTCCTGGCCGTCGCCGAGGAACGGCACTTCGGCCGCGCCGCGGCTCGGCTGTATCTGTCCCAACCGATGGTCAGCAAGGCGGTGCGTCGTCTGGAGCAGCAGCTCGGGGCCCGGCTGGTGGACCGATCCTCGCTGCCGGTGGCGCTCACGCCGCTCGGCGAGGTGTTCCGCAGTCGGCTCGACGAGTCGCTGCGGGTGCTCGACGACGCGTGCGCCGAGGTGCGTCGGCGGGCCACCTGGGACGCCGGTCAGGTGCGCGTGGGGTATACCTCGGGCCTGGGCCCCTCGCTCGTGTCGGCGGCCATCTCCGCGCTGCACATCCGCCACCCGGCGCTGCGCGTGCAGTGGACCAGCGAGCCGACGGCCCGCCAGGTGGCCGATGTGCGCGAGGGCGTCCTGGACGCGGGGCTGGGCTGGCTGCCGGACCTGGGCCCGGGCTTCGAGTCCGCCCGGGTCGGCACCTTCGCGTTCGTCGCGCTGCTCCCGCAGGAACACGTGCTCGCCGGCCGGCTGTCGGTGAGCCTGACCGAGCTGGTCGGCTGTGGCGAGCCGATCGTGGTGTGGCCGCGCCAACCGCACCCCAGGCTGTACACCCGCGTCACCGAAGCGCTGCGGCGCTCGGGCGCGACCGAGATCGTCGAGGCGTACGGCAGCGTGGACGATGTGATCGCGCGCGTGGTGGACCGCCAGGGGGTGGGCCTGTCGCCGCGCGGATGGGCCCGGCAGCGCCCGGTCCGCGGCGTCGTCCAAGTGCCGCTGACCGGGGCGCCGGATGTCGCGGTGACCGCGTTCTGGCGGGCCGACCAGGAGCACGAGGGGGTCGGTGTGCTGGTCCAGCTCCTGCGCGAGGTGACGGCGGACAGCGACCTGGCCGAGCAACTCTGAGCGCACCGCCCGCCGCGTCCAACCGATCCCACACACCCGCCCGAAGCACTGGCGAGGCCCTCCACCGTCCCCAGTGAAGGGCCTCTCCCGGTCAACGGCGCGGCCCCGGTGTCGGTTCCCGCCGCGCCGATCTCATTGCAGGAGTCGGCCCAACCGCCCCGGGATGTTCGGCAGCCCGGGAATGCCCGGGATGCCCTGCTGCCCGGGGGGCGGCGGGTTGGCCGCCGTGGTCTGGGCCGGGATCAGGTTCGGGTCGATCGAGATTTCCGAGGACTGCATCAGCACGGTGCCCGCCCCGACGAAGTCGTACTGGTGCTCCTCGCCGGACGCGCCGCCCAGCCCGGTCAGTCGACGCGCCATGCCCAGCGCACCACGCATGTACTTGGTGTCGAAGTGGTGGCACGGCGTCGGGCAGTCCGCCCAGCCGAGCAGCGCCTCGGGGTCCACCCGGATCGGCGGCTCGACGAAGTGCACCGCGCCGTTGGAGGCGGCGACGAACTTGCCGGTGCCGATCAGCGTGACGAATCCGGGCACGATCGACTGCTTCAGATCCAGGCCGGGCTGGAAGGCGAGCAGGTTGGCGGCCCGGATGGTCAGGTTGCCCAGTTCCAGGTCGTACGAATTGATGTCGAAGCCGCGGTCGGCGAGCAGCAACTGCCCCTTGCCCTGCGCGACGATCCAGTCCTGGATGTACAGCGGGGAGTTGAAGTTCGCGGTGACCAGCCGGTCGAGCGCGCCCACGCCCAGTGCCTCGAACTTGATCCGCCCGTAGTAGGCGATCATCTTGCCCTTCTGCACGAACCACTCGCCGTCGAGGGCCACACAGAAGGTGTACGGATTGACGTTGTCGTCCTGTGGCAGTGTGCGTGCGTCGAACACGGCCGGGCCGGCACCGAGACCGCTCACAACTTCTCCTCGCTCGCCTGGACGTAGACCGTGCCGGTACCGGACAGTTCCAACTGGAACGCCTCGCCGGAACCGCGCCCGATCACATCGCGCCAACCGACGTTGGCCCCGATTCGATTCTCGATCTGCCCCCGATGGGCCACATACGCCTGCGGGTCGACGTGGATCGAGCGACCCGGCTGGACCGGCAGCTCGATCACGCCGCCGTGCGCGAGCACCCCGCACCAGCCGTGACCGGTCAGCGTCGTGGTGAACAGCCCCTGGCCGGTCACCTGACCGCGGATCATCCCGCGAACGCCACCCTGCGAGCCCATGAACATGGTGCCCTGCTGCAAGGAGTCCTCGAACACGAGCAGCCGGTCCGCCTCGACGTGCAGCGTGTCGCCGGTGATCTGGATCAGGTGCACGTGTCGGCCGGCGTGACCGAACATCACCGTGCCGTCGCCCTCGGCCTTCATCAGCGGCACCGACTCGCCCGCGAGCCGCCGCCCGATCATCCCGCCGACGCCCTGCGCGCCGGTGCTGGTCGGGGTGAAGGACACCTCGCCCCGGTAGGCCAGCATCGCGCCGCGCAGGCAGTACAACGTCTGCCCCGGGCGCACGGTGGCCTCGATCATCTTGGAGTTGACCTGGTCGAACGTCACGTCTGGCCCCCGATGGTCTGCCGCTCGGTGGGCTGTACGTAGACCAGCCCGTCGCCCTGGAAGCGCAACTGCACGCTCTCGCCGGAGCCTTCGCCGATGAAGGTGCGCCAGTTGACGTCCTTGACGAACTCCTTGCGGAGTTGACCGGTGTGCGCGACATACGCCCCCGGGTCCACCGACAGCGGTTCGCTCTGCGACACCCGCAGCACGATGGCCGGCCCGTCGGAGGTGACCGCGACCGTGCCCTGACCGGACACGGTCGTGGTGAACAGGCCCTGGCCGCTGGTCGCGCCGCTCAGGCCGGTGAACTCGGTGCCGGTGCGCAGACTCTGGTCCACGGCGAGCAGGTTGCTCGACTCGACGTGCAGGGTCTCGCCGGTCAATTGCACGAGGTTGATCTCGGTGGCCCGATCGGCGAACCAGCAGGTCCCCTCACCGCTCACCTCCATGAGGGTCATGCCCTCACCGGTGAGCCGGCGGGTCACCATGCCGCGCAGCCCCTCACCCCCACCGGACAGTCGTTTGAAGGACATGCGTCCGTCATAGGCGATCATCGTCCCGTTACGGGCCTTGACCGCCTCTCCGCTCATGCCCACCGCGAGAACTCGCGTGCCATGCATCACAAAGGTCGCCACGTTCGGGAAGCTAGCAGCGCTCTACCGGTCGCCGGATGGTGGAAGCCCCTCATCTTGCCGGGGTTTTACCAGCGGCGGCGCGGTCGGCACCGGCGGGACCGCGGGCATGGGGGGAAGCGGTGGTGTGGCCGGGACGACCGGCGGCAGCGGGAGGGCGTCGGCGCCGGAGCCGAGCGGCTCGACGCCGCCGGGATCGGCCGGTGCCTGCCCGGTGGGGCCGGCCTTCCCGGCGGCGCCGGCCGGGAAGTTCTCGAAGAACCGCAACATCTCGACCGGGAACGGCATCACCAGCGTCGAGTTCTTCTCCGCCGCCACCTCGACCACCGTCTGGAGCAGACGCAGTTGCAGCGCGGCGGGCGAGTTGGACATCTCGTCGGCCGCCGCGGCGAGTTTCTTGGACGCCTGGAACTCACCGTCGGCGGTGATGATCCGGGACCGACGCTCTCGTTCCGCCTCCGCCTGACGCGACATCGAGCGCTTCATCGACTCGGGCAGTTGCACGTCCTTGAGTTCGACCCGGTCGATCTCGACACCCCAGCCCACCGCCGGGCTGTCGATCATCAGGGCCAGGCCCCGGTGCAGTTCCTCCCGATTGGACAGCAGGTCGTCCAGATCGCTCTTGCCGATGATCGAGCGCAGCGAGGTCAGCGCCACCTGCTCGATCGCGAACACGTGGTTCTGCACTTCGACGATGGCCCGTGAGGGGTCGTGCACGCGGAAGTAGACCACCGCGTCCACCCGCACCGTCACGTTGTCCCGGGTGATGCCCTCCTGGGCCGGGATCGGCATGGTGATGATCTGGACGTTGACCTTCCGCATCCTGTCGAAGAACGGAACGATCACGTGGAATCCGGGCTGACGCACCCTCGGCCGGACCCGGCCGAGCCGGAACACCACCCCACGCTCGTACTGCTGTACCACCCGTGCGCCCTTGGCCACGACGATCAACGCGGCGACCACGATCCCGATGACCAAACCCATCGCGACATCCATGTCTCGATGCTAGGAACCCGGGGCCGGAAAGGGAGCGGGGATCTCCCTACGCATCGGCCGATCGGCGTCAAGAATCGGTCATGTGACGGTCAATCAGTTACGCGGGCCGGCGATTGCCCCGGCCCGGCCACACCGCCCCGCCCGGGCGTCGGGCCGCTTGCTAGCTTGAGGGGCAGCCGGCGTGGACCCGGCGCACCGGCCGGCCGCAGATCGCCCCGCGAGGAGTGCACCACCATGACGATGTTCGCCTCGCCCGAGGACGCCCGCACCCGACTCGGCGCCGTCGACTACCTGACCGACCCCGGCATCGCCACCGCCGTGTTCCTGGCCGACGCGCTGGGCAAACCACTGCTGATCGAGGGCCCGGCGGGGGTCGGCAAGACCGAGCTGGCCAAGGCGGTCGCCTCGGCCGCGTCCGCCGAACTGATCCGCCTGCAGTGCTACGAGGGCCTGGACGAGTCGCGCGCGCTGTACGAGTGGGACTACCGCAAGCAACTGCTGCGGATCCAGGCGGGTGTGGACGGGTGGGACGAGGCGCGGGCCGGGATCTTCGCCGAGGAGTTCCTGCTGGCCCGGCCGTTGCTCACCGCGATCCGCCGGGACGAGCCGACCGTGCTGCTGATCGACGAGACGGACAAGGCGGACGTCGAGGTCGAGGGGCTGCTGCTCGAAGTGCTCTCCGATTTCCAGGTCACCATCCCCGAGTTGGGCACGATCACCGCCTCGCGGCGCCCGTTCGTGGTGCTCACCTCGAACGCGACCCGCGAGCTGAGCGAGGCGCTCAAGCGGCGGTGCCTCTACCTGTACATCGACTACCCGACGCCCGAGCGCGAGCGGGACATCGTGCTCACCCGGGTGCCCGGGATCCGCGCGCAACTCGCCGAGCAGGTGGTGCGCACCGTCGCGTCGTTGCGGGCCCTGGAGCTCAAGAAGGCGCCCTCGATCGCCGAGACCCTGGACTGGGCCCGGACGTTGATCGCGCTGTCCGCCGACGAGTTGGACGAGGAGACCATCGCGAGCACGCTCGGCGTCGTGCTCAAGCACGCCTCCGACCACACGCGGGCCGTGAAGGAACTCGGCCTGCCCGGCATCGGCGGCTGATCGCCGATGTCCCTCCTGGATCGACACACCGGCTTCGTCCGGGCGCTGCGACACGGCGGGTTGCCGGTGTCGCTCGCCGAAGGACTCGACGCCGCCCGCGCGTTGACCGTGCTCGACCTCGCGGACCGGGAGACGCTGCGGGCCGCCTACGCGGCGTCGCTGTGCAAGCGGCACACCCACCGGGCGGTCTTCGACACGCTGTTCGAGCTGTGGTTTCCGGTGGGACCGGCGGCCGAGACCGAGGCCGATGCGGCGGACCCGACCGACGAGCAGCCGGGCGGCGCGGCCGAAGGCGGGACCACCGCGGACGCCGAGGAATTCCGCGACCGGCTGCGCGAACTCCTGCTCGGCGAGGACGACATCGCGCTGCGCCGACTGGCCCGCGAGGCGGTCGGGCGGTTCGGCGCGTTCGACGGGCCCTCGGGCGCCTCGTGGTCCGCGCACCTGGTCGGTCGGGCGCTCGACCCCAGGACGCTGATGGCCGGCCTGCTGCGCGCGGTCCTGGGCGGGCAACTCCCGGGCGGGGTGGCCGAACGCAACGCGCGGCGGATGATCCAGGCCCGGGTGGACCGGCTGAACGAGCACGTGCTGGCCGACGTACGCCGCCGGCTCGCCGAGGAGCGCGGCGTCGAGCGGGTCGCCGAGACCGCGGTCAAGCCGGCCGTGGAGAACCTGGACATCCTGCGCGCGAGCCGCACCGACCTGATCGCGCTGCGCCGGGAGATCCAACCGCTCGCACAGCGGCTGGCCACCCGGCTGACGATCCGGCAACGCGCGGGCCGGCACGGCCGGCTGGACTTTCGCCGCACGGTGCGCGCGTCGTTGTCCACCGGCGGGGTGCCCCTGACCACCCATCACCGCCCGCGCCGGCCGCACAAACCCGAGCTGGTGGTCCTGTGTGATGCCAGCGAGTCGGTCTCCTCGTTCGCCCACTTCACCCTGATGCTCGCCTATGCGCTGCGCGAACAGTTCGCCCGGGTAAGGGCGTTCGCGTTCATCGACACGGTGGACGAGGTGACCCGGTTCTTCGAGAGGCCGGGCGGCGACGTTACCGAGGCGATGCGCCGATTGACCGCCGAGGCGAATCTGGTGCGGCTGAGCGGACACAGCGACTACGGACACGCGTTCAACGTCTTCGTGCAGCGCTACGGCGACGTGATCGGCCCGAAGTCCTCGTTGCTGATCCTGGGCGACGCGCGGAACAACTATCAGGACCCGGCCCTGGCGGCGCTCGCGGCGATGGTGACGCCGGCCCGGCACGCGTGGTGGCTCAACCCCGAGCCGGAACGGGACTGGGACACCGGCGACTCGATCGCCGGTGTGTACGGCCGGCGGATCTCCATGATCGAGTGCCGCAACCTGACCCAACTGGGCCGATTCATCGGCGAACTGGCCTGATCCCGAACCATGTGCGGTGGCCTCGGCGACGCTGCGATGGTCGGGCGCGCGAAGGGGTCCGCGGAGGCGGGTGCGTTCGAAAGCGGTTTCGACGAACGACCCTTCGCGGAGTTCGCACAACCGCTCGATCGTCGCCGGTTTGTCGCCGCCGACTCGCCGGGCCGAAGCGGCCGACGGTCGGGCCGAACCTGTCAGGCTCGACGGCATGGACCCCCATCACATCGCCGTGGACTACTGGGACAACGCCTACGCGGACGGGATGTACGCGGACATCGGGCCCGATCCGTTCGTGGACCGCATCCTGGCGGTCGCCTCGCCGGGCACCTCCGGCGTCGAGATCGGCTGCGGCAACGGACGCAACCTGATTCCGTTGACCCGCGCCGGCCTCGACCTGATCGGGGTCGACCCCTCCCGCACCGCGTTGGACCAACTCGCGGCGCGGGCACCGGAGTCGACGCTCGTCCACGGCACCCAGGAGGATTTGCCGGCCGGTCGACGCTACGACCTGGTGATCGGCATCCAGGTGCACCAGCACGGCACCCGGGCCGCCGCGCGGGCGCTGCTGCGCGGCTCGCTCGCCCGGGTCGCGCCCGGCGGCCTGTTCGCGCTGCGCACCGCCTCCGCCGACACCGAGGCGGTCGAGGCGCACGAGACGTTGGACACCGACGAGGACGGCGGTCGCACCTTCCGCTACCTGGCCGGCTTCAAGGCCGGCCTCACCGTGCACTACTTCGGACGACTCGAACTGGAGTTGCTGCTGGCCGACTTCGAGCCGGTCCTGCCGCTGCGCGCGGAACACACCGAGCGCCGCGACCCGCCGCCGGGGCGCTGGGCGCACTGGGAGACCATCGTCCGCAGGCCGACGTGATCACCCTTGCGAGCGTGAGCGACCTGGGCTAGAGATCATCCGAAGGCCGAAGATCGTCCGCGGGTCGGGGAACGTCCGCGGGCCGGAGATCGGCCGAACCGGATCGACCACGAAGGAGCCCGGCATGACGGTGACCACCGAGCGGCGCGGACGGGTGCTGGTCGTCGCGATCGACCGCGAGGCCAAGCGCAACGCCATCGATCAGCGGGTCGCCGACGGGATCGAGGCCGCCCTCGACCTGCTGGAGGACGATCCCGAGTTGTGGGTCGGGGTGTTGACCGGCACCTCGACGGTGTTCTCGGCGGGTACCGACCTGGCGGCCGGCTTGAGCCCCAAGGGCGAGCGCGGCGGCGAGTACGGCGTGATCCGGCGGCAGCGGACCAAGCCGCTGATCGCCGCCGTGGAAGGCTTCGCGCTGGGCGGCGGCTTCGAGATCGTGCTCGCGTGCGACCTGGTGGTGGCCTCCGCGGCGGCGCGCTTCGGGCTGCCCGAGGTCAAGCGGGGCCTGATGGCGATCTGCGGCGGGACGTTCCGGGCACCGCGGGCCCTGCCGCTGAACCTGGCCCGGGAAATGTTGCTGGTCGGCGATCCGCTGCCCGCCGAGCGGCTGTATCAGGTGGGCGTGGTCAATCGGTTGACCGAGCCGGGGCAGGCGCTGGCGGGCGCGGTCGAACTGGCCGAGCGCATCTGTGCCAACGGCCCCGTCGCGGTGCGCGCGAGCCTCGCGGCGGTCGAACACGTGGTCGCCGCCGACGACGAGGCGGGCTGGGCCGGCACCGCGACGGGATTCGCCGCGATCGTCGCGTCCGAGGACATGAAGGAGGGCGTCGCCGCGTTCCTGGCCAAGCGGGCGCCGGAATGGACCGGCCGCTGACCGGCTACACCTCCACGTCCGCGGCCCGGCCATCCGTCATCCGCAACAGTTCCGCGTAGGTGGTCGGGTACATGTGGTTGTGGTCGCCGGCGCCGGCCCAGACCACGTCGTGCTCGGCCAACCAGGTGTCGACCAGGGTTCGGATGCGATGCGGATGGCCGACCGGGGCCACCCCGCCCACCTCCTGGCCGGTCGCGGAGAACACGAAGGCCGGGTCGGCACGGCGCAGCTTGCGGATGCCCAGGAGGCGGGAGACCACCCGGGTGTCGACCCGGTGCGCTCCGCTGGTGATCACCAGCAGCGGTTGGCCGTCGGCGGAGAACACCAGGCTGTTGGCGATCGCGCCCACCTTGCAGCCCAGCACCTCGGCGGCGGCCGCCGCGGTCGGCACCGTCTCGGCGAATTCCCGGATCTCTCCCGTGGCATCGAGCGCGCGCAGCGCCTCGGCGACCTTCTCGACCGGCGTGTTCATGAGGCGAGGGTAATACGCCCGCAGTGCTACGTTGACCGGCCATGACAGTCCTTCGCCGGGTGCTTTTGATCAGTGGATCCCTTCGGGCGCAGTCCACCAACTCCGCGCTGGTGCGCACCGCCCGGGAGGTCGCGCCGGCCGGCGTGCACGCGGTCGTGTTCGACGGCCTCGCCCGCCTGCCGCACTTCGATCCGGACGCGGACCGCGAGCCGCTGCCGCCGGCCGTGGTGGAGTTGCGCGCCGCGATCGAGGCCGCCGACGCGGTGTTGTTCTCCACGCCCGAATACGCCGGCGCGCTGCCCGGGTCGTTCAAGAACCTGCTCGACTGGACCGTCGGCGGCGTGGAGACCAGCGAGAAGCCGGTCGCCTGGATCAACGCCTCCACCAACCCGGGCGGCGCGACCAAGGCACACGAGTCGCTGCGCATCGTGCTCGGCTACACCGGAGCCGACGTCGTTGACGCGGCCTGCGTGCGCGTGGGCGTGGCCCGCGACGCGGTGGGCCCGGACGGCCTGATCGCCGACCCGCGGGTACGCGACGGCATCATCGCCGCGTTGACCACCCTCGCGCGGGCGGTCCCCGCGCGCACCTGACGCCCGGGCGCCCCGCCGCCCGCCCGCAGCCGGGCTGATCGATCGTCAGAAGTGGTCTGCCCAACCGCGTTTCGTCGCTCTATGCTGACCCCGCCATCGAGACGGGGGTTGCGCGTGCCTGTGATCGTGATCGCTCTGGGGATCGTCTTTCTGGTCGACATCCTGCGGGTGTGGTTGCCCTCGCTGATCACCGTCTACGGGGACGCCGGGGCCACGCCCGCCGAACAACTGGGCCTGTTCGCGCTCGCCTGGTTCGCGGTCGCGTTCGCCGTGGTGCCGCTGTGTCGGCGGGTCGGTGGGCGGCCGGTCGCGGTCCTGGCCGGGGTGGCGATGGTGATGTCGCGGTTGTGGCTCCAGTTCACCGACGGCGGCGACGCGCAGCTCTACCTGGCCTGCCTGGCACTGGTCGCCGGACTGTGTTGGCTGATCGCGGTGGCGCACACCGGCTGGGACGCGGGCGTCGGGGTCGTGGCCGGCCTGGCGGTGGCGGTGGCGCTGCACGCGGGGCTCGGCACGCTGGACCCGATGTGGCTGGAGGTCTGGCGCGGCTGGGCCGTCCTGGGCACGCTCGCCGTGTTGTTCGTGGCCGCGCAGGTGTGGATACCGGCGCCGGCGCGGCCCGTGGCGCAGCCGATCCTGTGGGCCGTGCTGGGACCGGCGTTGTTCCTCACCGGCGTGTTGTTCGGCAATGTCGGTGTCGCGCACGCGGCGGCCGGCGAACCGCGCTGGGGCGTGCCGGTGCTGGTCGGCGCCTGGGCACTCGCGGTGCCGGTGTCCCGGCTGCGCGGCCGGTGGGTGTGGCCGCTCGGCCTGGCCTTCCTGGTGGCGGGTGTGGTCGGCGCGGGCTACCTGGAGACGAGCGCGCACGAGGGGATCGTCGGCCTGGCACCGGCCGGCGCGGCAGCTTGGCAGGCCCTCGGCGTGCTCGGCCTGGGCCTGGTCCTGGGCGACGCCGCCGGGCGGGTGCGACCGGCCGTGCGTTGGGCGCCGGCCTGGAGCATGGTCGGCTTCTTCGTGCTGACCTTCCTGCACTACGCCCGCTACGACATCGAGATCGACGTGTTGGCTCGCGGCCGGGTGTTGCTCCTGGGCGTGTTCGCGCTCGCGGTGCCGGCCGGCCTCGCGGCGCTGCGCGATCGGCGCGCGCCCGCCCCGGCCGAGCCCGAGGCTGCGCCCGCCCCCGCGCGTGCCCGCGGCCGCACGGTCGCGCACAGCGGCGGGCACGGGGGAGTCCGCTCCGATGTGCCCCTGGGCGGCCGGGCCCGAGCCGGTCAGGGTGCGCAACGGCCCGGCCGGCGGCCCGGCACGCGTCCCGGGGCCAAGCCCGCGCCCGGTCGCGCGGGCAATCGGCCGGGAGCTCCCGCCGCGCCCGCGCCCGGTGCCGCCGGCGGCCGGAAGCCGGATCGGCCGTGGGACGTCCCGCCGCCGCCGTCCCTGGCCGAGCGGCTGCACGCGCCACTGGCCCTGGCGACGGTGTTTCCGGTGGTGATCGCGCTCGCCGCGTTCGGGCTGCGCCCGGCCGCCGGGTCGGCCCCGGTGTCGGACGCGGCGGCCGGGACGTTGCGGGTGGTCACGTACAACATCCGGATGGGGTACGGCGTGGACGGTCGGTTCGATCCGGACCGCACGGCGGACACGATCCGGGCGCTGAAGCCGGACGTGCTGGTGCTCAACGAGGTGGACCGGGCCTGGTTCCTCAACGGCGGCCACGACGTGCTGACGCTGCTCGCCCGCCGGCTGGACCTGCCGTACCGGTTCGCGCCGGCCGCCGATCCGCAGTGGGGCGACGCGGTGCTCACCCGCAAGCCGATCCGGCACCTGGAGTCGATCGAGTTGCCGGCCGGCGGTGCGCCGACCGGTGCGCAGGCGCTCGGCGTGGTGATCGAGGCGGCGCCCGGCAGGTCGGTCGCGGTGGTGTCCACACACCTTCAGGACGTGGACGACAAGGTGCCCCAGGCCCAGGCCGAGCGGGCCGCGGAGTTCGCCGTGCGCCTGGGCACCTCGGCGCCGGTGGTGGTACTCGGGGACATGAACGCGACGATCGACAGTCCGCAGTTGAAGGCGTTCACCGGCCGGGGACTCGTGGACGGGCTGGCCCGGGCCCGGCCGATCCGGACCTACCCGGCGGACAAGCCGAAGAAGGAGATCGACCAGGTGTTGGTGGACGCCCGGTTGCGGGTCGCGGCCGTCGACTCGCCGCCGTCGACGGCATCCGACCACCTGCCCGTGGCGGTGACCCTGCTGTACTGACCCGCCCCCAGCCCCCACTCGGCGCGGGCGTGAGCGGCCCGGGTCACCCGCGCGGCGGCCTTGTCGGCACCGAATGTGGGCACCGTCCTTCGGATGGCCACCGCCGGGGGTGGCTCCGGAGGAGGGGTGTGGGCCGGTGACCGAGCGCGAGGAGCCCGATCCGCATCGCTGGCAGGCGCTCGCGGTCTGTCTGATCGCGGGGTTCATCACGCTGCTGGACGTGTCGATCGTCAACGTCGCGCTCCCCTCCATCCGCGCCGGCCTCGACGCGAGCGTCAGCGACATCCAGTGGGTGTTGTCCGGCTACGCGCTGACCTTCGGGCTGGCCCTGGTGCCGGCCGGCCGGATCGGCGACGCGCGCGGTCGCCGGATGATGTTCATGACCGGCCTGGCCCTGTTCACCGGGGCCAGCGCACTGTGCGGCGCGGCACAGACGTCCCTGTGGCTGGTGCTGGCCCGCCTGCTCCAGGGCATCGCCGGTGGCCTGCTCACCCCGCAGGTGTCCGCGCTCATCCAGCAGATGTTCTCCGGCCGTGAACGCGGCCGTGCGTTCGGCATGTTCGGCACGGTGATCGGCATCTCCACGGCCGTCGGCCCGCTGCTCGGCGGCCTGATCATCAAGGTGTTCGGTGCCGACGAGGGCTGGCGCTGGGTGTTCTACGTCAACCTCCCGATCGGCATCGTCGCCTTCGTGCTGGCCCGGCGGTTGTTGCCCGGTCCCGACCACGCGAACCGGGCGTGCCTGCGCGATCTGGATCCGATCGGCGTGCTCCTGCTCGGCTCCGGCGTGGTGTTGCTGTTGTTGCCGCTGGTCGAGGAACGCCAGTGGCAGGGCTCCGCCAAGTGGCTGTTGGTGCCGATCGCGGCGATCTTCTTCGGCGCCTTCGTGCTGTGGGAGATCCACCAGGGCCGGCGCGGTCGCCAACCGGTGGTCGACCTGGCGCTGTTCAAGGTCCGCTCGTACACGCTCGGCCTGTTGGTGATGCTCTTCTACTTCGCCGGATTCACCTCGATCTTCTTCGTCTTCACCCTCTACTTCCAGTCCGGCCTGGGCTACAGCGCGCTGCTGGCGGGCCTGGCGATCACCCCGTTCGCGCTCGGCTCGGCGCTGGGCGCGTCGATCGGCGGGCGCCTGGTGAACCGGTTCGGTCACGCGCTGGTGACCGGCGGGTTGCTGATGGTCGTGGTCGGTCTGCTCGGCTCGATTCTGGCGGTGTACGAGGTGCCGGGGCACCACGTCGGTTGGATGCTGGTGGCGCCGCTGCTGTGTGCGGGGCTGGGCAGCGGTCTGGTGATCTCGCCCAACCAGACGCTGACCCTGGCCGAGGTGCCACCCGTGCAGGGCGGTGCGGCGGCCGGGGTACTGCAGACCGGACAGCGGATCGGCTCGGCGACGGGCATCGCGGCGGTCGGCGCGGTCTTCTTCTCCCAGCTCGCCGACGAGCGGGGCCGGGACTGGGCCGAGCCGCTGCGGCACGGGCTGACGGTCTCGGTGGGCTTCGTGCTCGCCGCGTTCGTGGTCGCCTTCCTGGACCTGCGCAAGGGCCGCGCCCCGTTGCCCCGATAGGGACCGGGAATCGTCCGGGCCACCCGGTAGCGTCCGGGCATGACTTTCGACATCCACGCGGCACTGCCCGCCGCGCTCGCGGACCGGGCCGGGGCCTGGGCGTTCATCCGTGCGTTCGCCGCCGACCGGGGCGGGGCGATCGAGGCCGCCGACGGGTACGACCCGGCGGAGCTGGACGCGAGTGCCGCGCGCCTGGGCGTGGAATTGCCGAGCGCGCTGCGGGAGCTGTACGAACTCCTGGGTCGGCGGGTGGACCTGACGAGCAACCACGACGTGCTGTTGCCGCCGGACAAGCTCTACGTCGAGGACGGCGTGCTGGTCTTTCGCGAGGAGAACCAGGGCGTCGCGTGGTGGGGGGTGCGGCCGGGCGGGGACGATCCCGCGGTGCTGGCGGCGTACGACGAGGCCGAGCCGGCCGCCGAGCGCTGGTCGGCCTGGTTGCCGCGCTTGTCGGTCGCGGCGGTGGAGATCGTGCTGTCCGAGGTGCTGCTGTTCGACGACGAACTCGTCGAGGCGATCGAGTTCGCGCCCGAGGAGATCGAGCGACTGCCGGCGGAGACGCGCGAGTTGCCGTTCCCCGGCTATCCCGAGTGCGAGGAGCCCGGGAACCGGGTGCGCTGGTTCGCGGGCCCCGACCTGCTGGCCCGCTACGACGGCGCGATGATCGTGTTCCGCGCACGCACGGAAGAGCACTTGGACCGCTTCTTCGACACGGTCTGCGACGAGGACGACGAGGACGAGCCGGTCGCCTGACCCGGCGCGCCGAGGCTCGACGCCCCCAGCGGGACGTCGAGCCACGGTCGTGTGCCGCGATCGCGATCAGAATTGGCTGTTGCGGAACGGCTCCTTCGGCCTGCCCAGGTTCGGCTTGCCGAGCACGTCCTTGGCCGACAGCGCGTAGATGCCGTGGTTGGTCAGCACCCACACGACGTTGCGGTCCCACTCGACGTAGACGCCGTGCGTCTGGTTGCCCATCGCCCACTCCGGGAACGTGCCGTCCTCGGTCGGCCAGTCCCGGGTCTTGGTGCCGAACGCCTTGGGCACGAAGTACGCCTCGATCTCCGGCCGGGCCGGATTCTTGACGTCGAAGACCTGGGCGCCCGCGTTGTAGAAGCCGTACACCAGCGTGCCGTCGTCGTGGCGGCCCGGATTGGTGTAGTAGCCGGTGCGCTTGGGGCCGAAGCTGCCCCGCCGCTGGCAGTAGTCGGTGACCCCGGCCGACCTGGGCGGCGTGGGACGGGGCAGTTGCCCGACGATTCGGGGGTTGGCCACGTCCCGCGCGTCGATCTGGTAGATCGGCTTGTACGGCTCGTAGCAGTCCTCGGTCAGCGGATAACCGGAGAGGTAGATCATCCCGGTCTTCTCGTACTGCGACACGTCGATGTTGTCGCCCTCGGTACCCGCCACCGACGGCGGCAGGTCCACGTGGCCCACCTGACGCAGGTCCGCCGGGTTCGAGATGTCCAGGACGGTCATGCCCAGGCCGCCCTGCACCGCGAAGCCGTATCGACCGCCCTGCTCGACCGGCTTGGGCACGAACAGCGACATGCGCGCACCGAGCCAGCTCGTGCGATTGCCACAGCGCGGGTTCCGCGCGTACGCGTCGTCCTCGCCGGCGACCTGTCCGGGCAGATGCCAGGTGTCCAGGAGCCGGGGCGCGGCCGGGTCGGACATGTCGTAGGACTGATAGCCGGCCGAGTGCAGGTTGGTCGGGTACTCGGTGTTGGCGAAGGTGTCGTTCGGCGCGACGGCGATGAACATGTACTTGCGGCCGTCCCAGTACGGCACGTCCAGCGAACCGGAGCCCTGCTGGGCCTTGGTCGGGTCGCTGTTCAGCGGATTCGGCTGGGTCGAGTCGGTGCTGACGGTCGAGATCAGCCGCCAATCGGCCTTCCGGGGGCCGTCCAGGCGGTAGACCTTGAAGCCCTTGAGCCCGGGCTTGGTGCGCAGCTTCGCCACGCCCTCGGGGTTGCCGTACTTGTCGTGGCCCGGCTCGTCGGTGAGTTCGCCGATCTGCCGCTTGTCCTCGAAGGACTGCACCATCACGTAGGCGTTCAGCCGCTTGTTCCACTGGATCGTGGACGCACCCCAGTAATCGCCCGCCGCCCAGGTGCCGTTGGCCTTGAGCTCGTCGCCGCCCACGTCCTCACGGGACATCCGCTCCACCACCGTGACGTGCTTGACGTCGGTGATGTCGTAGACGCGGCCCTCGGAACGGTCGTACTGGAACATGTACCGGCGTCCGCCGAAGTCGACGATGTTCTGCCAGGTGTGGAAGAAGTCCGGCGTGAAGTCGTAGCCCTCGTAGGCGGCTTCGACGTTCATGTTCTTCACGTACTGCCGGCCGTCGTAGTCGGCGCGGCGCCCCGGGAAGGGGTGCGGGTTCTCCTCGTCGAGCGGGGTGGACGCGGGAGCCAGGAACGAGCCGTCGAGCTGCATGCCATAGGAGTTCGGGTCGGCCGGCTGCGGTCGACGTTCCTGGCAGACGAACGGGATGTTCGGGTCCTGTCCGGCAGCCGCGGCGGTCGCGGTGCGCGGTGTGGAGCCGGCGGCGGTGCGGCCGGGGTCGCCCAGGTAGGTGCTGCCGGTGACGGCCACCAGGGCGGCCATCGCGATCGCACCCGATCTGCCGTATTTCCGGGCTCTGTCGGCTCTGCGGGAGCCGTCGGATCTGCCGGCTCTGTTGCCGAGGGTGGGTGTGCTGCGCATCTGACGAACCTTCCGACACGGGACAATGACGGGGAAGTGCGCTGGCGGTGCGGCGGGGGGAGCGCGCCGTGATGGCCGGCCGAACCGCCCTCGTCACCTCTTCGCAGGCGAAGCCGACCTTCTGCGAAGAAACCCGACCGGTGACCCCGGATGCTCCGGTGTCCCCGGGTGTCGGTCGAGGACCGCGGTGTCGACGGACCGGCCCGCTCCGCCACGCGGAACGGATCGGCGTCGGGACCGAACAACGACGGCGCGCGGACTCGATCCGGCACCCGTACCCGGCACCGTGCCTGCGGCACCGGACGGATGGCTCGTCAAGAAGCTGTCGCCACGTGCATGATGGCTGCGCCGGCGCATGTCCATCCAATGCCGATCCGGCGCCACTGCATCACCAAACAGGTATGCGTGCCCGTCCGGTACGCAACACCGAACCGGTACGGGAGCCTGCGTGGACCTGCTCGACGGACGCCTGAAGTTCCGGCATCTGACCCTGATCACGGCGATCGCCGAACACGGGGGAGTCAGCCGCGCGGCCGAGGCGCTGCACCTGACCCAGCCCGCCGCGACCCGCACCCTGCGCGAGCTGGAGACCATGGTCGGCGTCCCGCTGTTCGAGCGCGGCCCGCACGGGATGACGCCCACGCTCTACGGCGACGCCCTGGTCGCCCATGCCCGGGTGATCCTGGCCGAGGTGCGCCGGGCGGGCGACCACATCGCGAGCCTGCGCGAGGGCCAGACCGGTACGGTCACCGTCGGCACGCTGCTCGCGGGCACCAGCGTGCTGCTGCCGCGCGCGGTGTCCGCGCTCAAGCGGGACCGACCCGGGATCACCGTGATCGTCCGCGAGGCCACCTACGACGTGCTGTACCCGCAACTGCTCGCCGGCGAGATCGACGTCGTGGTCGGCCGGCTCGGCCGGGCCGAGGACGCCGGGCGGGTTCGGCAGACCGCGTTGTATCGCGAGCCGATCCGGCTGGTGGTGCGGCGCGGCCACCCGCTCCTGGACGGTGCGCGCGTGCTTGCCGACACGATCGCGCACCCGTGGATCCTGCCGCTCGAACAGACGGCGCTGCGCAGCGAGTTGGCTCAGTTGTTCACCCGCAGCGGGCTGCCGCTGCCGGCCGACCGGGTCGAGTGCACCTCGATCCTGACCGTGCGGGCGCTGCTGCTGGCCACCGACATGATCGCCGCGTTGCCCGAGCTCGTGGTCACCGGCGACGAGCGGCTCGCGGTGCTGCCGGTGCCCCTGGAGTCGGTACGCCGCACGGTGGGCACCACGCTGATGGCGGACCGGCCCCCGACGCCGGCGGTGAGCGCGTTCCTGGCCTGCATCGGCGATCAGGCGGTGGCGCTGCGGGCCGCGCTCGGCGAGGAGGCGGCGCTCGACGTGGACTGAGCGCCGAGGGTGCGCCGGCGCCCGAGCACGCCGGTGCGGCGGGCCGGTGCGCGGAACCGCTGGATCTCCTGGCCGAGCGGGGCTTCGACGTCCGGCACGTGACCCTGCACCTCGACCGGCGCGGTCTGCGGGCCCGGATCGGCGACGAGGAGGCGGTGTCGGCCGGTCGACGGCGGGTCGAGCAGGAGCGGCGCCGCCGGGCGGCCGAGCCGTGGCTGTACGCATGCCGGCACGGATCGGTCGATTCCGGGATATTCCCCGACGGAACGGGTAGCCGGCGACCCGGTTGGGGTGCGACAGTTCGCAGGACGCGGCAACCGTGCCCGGACCCCGTGCCGGCCCCTACCGGATCACGCCGCGTGTGTCCATGGCGCTCGCCCCCCGTGCGGGGGGCAGAGCCTCCCCCCGGGATCGGGGGGCTTGTCGGATCGTCCCGCGGATGGGCGGTCAATAGCGTCGAGACGGCGCCAAGCCACCGCGCTCAGCCGACCATCCTCCCCCCAGATACCGGGACGCCCCATGACCTCGACCGCACCCACCCTGGACCATCCGGAGATATCCCCGCCCACGCGTCGGGGCAGCGACTTCGCGCCGCTGCTCGCCGATCTCAAGGCGGCCGGACTGCTGGAGCGGCGCACCGCCTGGTACGCCCGGATGATCGGCCTGAACCTGCTCCTCCTGCTCGGCTCCTGGGCCGCGGTGGTGTGGGTGGGCGACTCGTGGTGGCAACTCGCCCTGGCCGTTCCGGTCGCGTTGTTCACCACCCGCGCCTCCTTCGTCGGCCACGACGCCGGCCATCAGCAGATCGCCCGCACGGCCCGCACCCACCGGGTACTCGCGCTGCTGCACGGCAACCTGCTGATGGGGATGAGCTGTGGGTGGTGGAACGCGAAGCACAACAAGCACCACGCCAACCCGAACCACCTGGAGAAGGACCCGGACGTCGCGGTCGGCGTGCTGGTCTGGGACGCCGACCAGACCGGCGGGCGGACCGGCGTGCTGGGTTGGCTGACCCGGCACCAGGCCCGGTTGTTCTTCCCGCTGCTGCTGCTCGAAGGGCTCAACCTCAAGGTCAACGGCCTGATGGCGCTCAAGGAGCGGACCCCGCGCGAGCGCCTGGTGGAGGGCTCGGTGCTGGTCGTGCACTACGCCGTGTACCTCTCGGTGTTGCTGATCGCGATGTCCCCGGTCAAGGCGCTGGTGTTCGTGCTGGTCACGCACGCGCTGCTCGGCCTGCATCTGGGCATGGCGTTCGCGCCCAACCACAAGGGCATGCCGATGCCCGAGCCGGGCGTCAAGTGGGACCACCTGCGGCGTCAGGTGCTGACCTCGCGCAACGTCCGGGGCGGCCCGGTCACCGACTGGATGCTCGGTGGCCTGAATTACCAGATCGAACACCACCTGGTGCCGAACATGCCGCGGGTGAACCTGCGCCGGGCCCAGCCGATCGTGCGCGCGCACTGCGACCGGCTCGGCGTGCCCTATCTGGAGACGAGCCTGGTGCGGTCCTACCGGCAGGCACTGGGCCACATGCACGACGTGGGCGCCTCGCTGCGCGCCGAGCGGACCGGGCGCGCGGCCTAGCCACCGCGTCGCCGGCGGGCGGGACGGTCGGCAAAGCGGCGGACACGGGACGGTCGGCAAAGTGGCGGACAAAGGTGCGCACAAACGATTGATGTGTTTTACATCTATCTCTAGGGTGGGGCCGTCCATCCCCCTCCCCACCCAGGAGCGCGTTCCGTGGCCGGCCCCGCCCCAACCCCGCAGGACCCGCGACAACGTTTCCTGGTGCCGGTGCTCGGCTCGTGCGGCATCGTCGCCGCGCTCATGCAGACCGTGGTGGTACCGCTGCTCCCGGACCTGCCCGCGCTGACCGGCAGTTCGGCCTCGACGGTCAGTTGGACGGTCACCGCGACGCTGCTCAGCGGCTCGGTGTGCACGCCGCTGCTCGGCCGCGCGGGCGACATGTTCGGCAAGAAACGCATGCTGGTCGTGGCGATGAGCGTGCTCTCGGTCGGCTCGGTGATGTGCGCGCTGACCTCGGACATCGGCGTACTGATCGTCGGCCGCACCCTCCAGGGCATGGCCACCGCCGTGGTCCCGCTGGGGATCAGCATCCTGCGCGACGAATTGCCGCCGGCCAAGGTCGGCGGCGGCGTCGCGATGATGAGTTCGACGCTGGGCATCGGCGCCGCCGTCGGCCTGCCGCTGGCCGGTCTGGTCGTGGACCACGCCGACTGGCACGCGATGTTCTGGGGCGCCACCGTGCTCGCCCTGGTGGTGCTGGGCCTGGTCGTGCTGGTCGTGCGCGAATCGCCGGTGCGCAGCCCCGGCCGGTTCGACGTGGTCGGCTCGCTCGGCCTGACCGCGTTCCTGGTCTGCCTGTTGCTCGCGGTGTCCAAGGGCACCGCGTGGGGCTGGACGAGCACCCGCACGCTGGGCCTGCTGGCCGCCGCCGTGCTGATCGTGCTCGCCTGGGGGATGCACCAGTGGCGGGTGAGCACCCCGCTGGTGGACCTGCGGGTGACCGCGCGGCCGGCGGTGCTGCTCCCCAACATCGCCGCGTTGTTCATCGGCTTCTCGTTCTACGCGAACAGCCTCTCCACCGCCCAACTGGTGCAGACGCCGAAGGAGAGCGGCTACGGACTGGGCGTCTCGGTCGCGATCGGCGGCCTGTGCCTGCTGCCCGGCGGGGTGATGATGGTCGTGCTCTCACCGATCTCCACCGGGCTGACCGCCACCCGAGGACCCAGGTTCTGCCTCGGCGTCGGCGCGATCCTGCTCGGCCTGGGCTACGTGGTGCGGATCTTCACCAGCCACGAGTTGTGGACCATCGTCCTGGGCGCCACCGTGGTCGCCTCCGGCACGGCGATGTGCTACTCGGCGCTGCCGATGCTGGTCATCCGGGCCATCCCCGCCGCACAGACCGCCGCCGCCAACGGCATCAACGCGCTGATGCGCACGATCGGCCAGGCCGTGTGCAGCGCGGTGGTGGCGGCGGTGCTCACGTCCTACACGATGTCTGTCGGCGGCCACGTGCTGCCCACCCTGCACGCCTACATGGTCGTCTTCGTGATCGCCGGCATCGTGGCCGGCTGCGCGCTCGTGGCCTGCCTGTGCATCCCCGAGCCCGCGGGCCCGACGGCCGCGGCGCTCCCGCTCGAATCGGCGAGCCCCGCCCGGGCCGTCGAGCCCCGGTCCATCGCGGCTACGCCGGACCCAACCGGTCGAACATGATCAGCCCGTCCTCGAACACGGTCAGCTCGCCCACCTTCGCGTCCTTCGCCCGGATCGCCGCGGTGAACGCCTGCTCGTAGGCGAACATCGGGACGTCCTTGGCCAGTTCGCGCTGCACCACGGCGTAGGCCGCGCGCCGGGCCGAGGCGTCGGTGGTGGCCCGGGCCGCGTCCAGCGCCTGGTCCACCGCCGGGTTCTTCCACTGCATGTGGTTGTCCTGGCCCTTGGAGTGCAGGAAGTTGTACAACACCGGCTCCGGGTCGTCGAAGGACAACACGAACTCGCCCGCGTCGAACTGCCGCTGGATCTGCACCTTCTGGAGGTATTGGGTGCCCTCCAGGAACTCGGTCCGCATGGTGATGTTCTTCATCGTGGCCACCTGCGCGAGCCAGTACTCGGCGGTCAGATGCGAGCCCGGGCTGTTGTAGGTGCTGTACGTGAAGGACAGCGGCTTGCCCTCGGCGGCGAGCGCGTCCAGCAGTTGCTGGGCCTCGACCCGGTTGTTCGACGGCAGCGGCGCCTCGGCCGAGGCGAAGTCCGAACCCGGGCGCAGGAACGTGCTCAGCGGCTTGCCGGTGTTGTCGGTGACCACCTTCGCACGGGCCGCCGGGTCCATGATCAACGCGAACGCGCGCCGCGCGCGCGGATCGTCGAACGGCGGCCGGCTGGTGTTGAACAGCGTCATGAAGCCGCCGCTCTTGCCCTCGGTGAGCACCGGCAGGCCGGCCTTCTGCGCGTCGCCGAGCAGCTTGGCCTGCGCCGTGGTCAACACCTGGGCCTGGTTGGCGCCCAGCATGGCCAGCCGCTGTGACTGGTCGACCACCGGCTTGAGGGTCAACTGCTTCAGCGGCGGCCGACCGCCCACCTGCCAGTACCGGGGATTGCGCTCCAGCACCATCTGCTGGTCGCGCACCCAGCTCTTGAGCCGATACGGCCCGGCGCCCACCGGCTTGGCGCCGAAGCCCTTAGGGTCGGCCTTGATCGCTGCGGGCGAGCCGACGAACGCGAGGTTGTGCGCGATCACCTTGTCGAAGTGGGCGTTCGGTGCCGGCAGCGTGACCTTGACGGTCCGGCTGTCGGTAGCGGCTATGCCGATCCCGGCGACCACGCGCGCCTGCAGCGACTTGTTCGCCGGATCCGCGTGCCGCTCCCAGTTGAACTTGACCGCCTCGGCGTCCACCGCGGTGCCGTCGGAGAACTTCAGGTCCGGCCGCAGCCGCAGCGTCCAGACCCGGCCGCCCTCCGCCGCGGTCGCGCTCTCGGCGAGCTGGGGTTGGGCCCGACCGGTCTTGGGGTCGATCCACAACAACACGTCGAACACGGCCGCGGCCTGGGTGCCGCCGGTGATCTGGGACAGGCTCGCCACGATCGGGTCCAGGCTGCGCGCCTCCTGGGTGACCAGGACGGTCATCGAGCCGCGCGCCGAGTCGCCGGCACCGTCGTCGGAGCCGCACGCGGCAGTGGTCAGGATCAGTCCGGTCAACGCGGCGGACAGGGCCGCCTGCCGGATGGGCACGGATCGCACGGTGGTCGCTCCTCGCACGGGCCCACCTGGGTCGGGCAGACCCTGGGTCTCCATGGATGTTGCGTCCGGGGCATCAACGGGGATCAACCTAAGTCCCTCCTGACTCACCGTCAACAACCGTTCCATGCAGAGTGATGGGCGGGCGGGTGCCCGGGGGCGCGCCGCCGACTGCGAGCCGGTCGGGTGACGCATGCGATTTTTGCGCCGAATCGGGCATAGGACGCTGTGTTTGTCGATCCCATGAGGCCGGACCGCACGCCAGGAGACCGCATGACGACCGCCGCACTGTCGCCGGAACTGCTCGCCGAGCTGCGCCGCCCGCGCGCGTATCCCGCGGTGTCCCTGACGCTGCCCACGCACCGGCACCGCCCGGAGAACCAGCAGGATCCGATCCGACTGCGGAACGTGCTGGCCGAGGCGGAGAAGCGGCTCGCGGCCGATCCGGAGGTGGGTCGGGAGGCCCGGATCAAGACCGTCGACCGGCTCAAGGCGGCGGCGGCCGAACTGGATCCCGAACACTTCATGGACGGCCTGGTGCTCTACGCGTCGGCCGACGAGCACTACGCGTTCACCGTGCAGGCACCGGTCGGTGAGCGCGTGGTGCTGGCGACCACCTACCTCACCCGCAACCTGGTGGCCGCGGCCGAACGGCTCACCCCCTATTGGGCACTGGTGCTCAGCGAGCACGAGGTGCACCTGTGGCACGGTCGCGGCGACGGCGTGCACGAGGTCCGCGACGGCGGCTTCCCGATCACCTCGGCCGGTCCGGAACGGGACGGACCGCCCACCCGCGAGGGCGGCGGGCTGGGCGTGAGCGAGGACCTGCGTCGGTTGCTGAACGAGGCCGACGAACAACTGGCGCGGGCGCTGCTCGGACGCGAGGACAAGGTCGTCCTGGTCGGCCTGCGACCGCAGGTCAAGGCGTTTCGGGAGAGCAGCCGCAACGGCGCGCACCTGGCCGAGACCGAGTTGGAGGTCGGCGGCGTGAGCGAGGCGACCCCCGGCCAGTTCGCCGAGATCCTCGCGCCGGCGCGGACCGCGCTGGCCGCGGAGGCGACCGCCGCGGCGTTGCGGGCGCTGGACGACGCGCGCAGCGGCAAGCGGTACGCGGGCGGCATCCAGGAAGTGTGGGCGCCGTCCCGGGCCGGGCGCGGTGCGCTGCTGGTGGTCGAGGAGGGGCTGCGGGTGACCGGTCGCCTGGTGACGGTCGACCGCACCGGGGAGGTCGCGCTCCAGGTGCTCACCGGGCCGCACGCCGAGGACGCGGTACTGGCCGGCCGAGCCGAGGACGACATCGTGGACACCGTGGTCGAGGCGACCCTGGAGGCCGACGGCAAGGTGGTCTTCGTACCCGACGACACGCTCAAGGAGGCCGGCGGCATCGCGCTGGCACTGCGCTACTAGGCCCGAACCGCGACGAGTGCGGCGGCGACCCCTCGGGGGCGCCGCCGCACTCGGTCGTAGCGGGTCGAGCGGTGCTCGGCTCGACGGATGGCCCGGCCGGTCAGAGCAGGTCGCGCTCCAACGCCTCCAGGTCGTCCTCGTACGCGGTACTGGTCTCGAACCGGTAGATGATGCTGCGCGGATCCGCGTCGTCGAACGGGGCGTCGAGCCACTCGCCCGGCTCGGTCGGCTCGATCGCCGACACCCACAGGGTGGAATCGCCCGGTTCCAGGCCGAGTTCCTCGGCGCGCTGGGCGATTTCGTCCGGTTCGTAGACGTCGAAGAGCACCGCGACCGCGCTCGACGCGCTGTCGGTGCCGGTGTCGCGCGGGGACGCCGGCGGTTCCGCGTCGCCGGTCTCCGCGTCGGCGCGGCGGGCGTGGTCGACGAGGGTGATCAGGTCCTTGATCACGTAGTCCCGGCGGATCAGCACGGTGACCGCCTCCGGGTTGGTGGGACCCTCGTACTCGGCTTCCTCGCTGTTGCCGGGCACCTCGAACGGGGTGACCTCGTCATAGGCGTCGTACAACAACTCGTCGTACGCCTCGGCGGCGGCCGCGAGCGCGTCGTACGCGGCGAACACGGCCGGGTCGCTCTCGCCTTGGCGGGCTTCGACGGCGGCCAAATGGTCGTCGATCGCCGATTTGAGAACGTCCGCGGCGACACGGACCTGCTCTGGCGTGGGCTGCGCAACACCGGTCATGGGGTGACGTTATCCGCAAGACCCCCGCGCGCGCACAATGGTTCACTGATGGCGGAGTCGGAGACTTACCAAAAGGCCGGTCACCGCGCCTTCGCGCGGCCGCCGGGGAACGGAAACATGGCGGAATACGAGTTTCGGCAACTGGACATCCCGCGCGGTACCTCCCGGACCGACGCGTGTCGCATCCTGACCGAGCAAGCGGAGTACGGCTACTGGGAACTGGATCGGCTGTTGCTGCGCGGCGACGGCAGCCGACGAGTGGTCCTGCGGCGGCGGATCATCCGTCAGGTGCGCACCATGTGACGAATCGTCACCGAACGAATCGTCACCGAACGAATCGTCACCGAACGGATCGTCACCGATGAGTCGTCACCGATGGGTCGTCACACACGAGGACTGCCCGCCCCTGTCCTCCCAGGGGCGAGCAGTCCTCGGATTCATCCGCCGTGCAGGCCGTGCTCAGTCCTGCGCGGGGCGTGAACGGCGGTACAACACGAAACCGCCGAGCAGCAGCGCGGCGCCGATCGGGGCCACGGTGAGTGCGTTCGAACCGGTCTCGGCGAGCGTGCCGTGGCTCGTGGACCCACCGGTGCTGCCGCCGGTCGTCCCACCGGTGCTACCGCCGGTGGTCCCACCGGTGGTGCCGCCCGTCGTGCCGCTGGTGGTGCCACCCGTGGTCGGCGGCTTCGTGGTCGGCGGCTTGGTGGTCGGGGGCTTGGTGGTCGGCGGCTTCGTCGTCGGCGGCTTCGTGGTGGGGGGCTTGGTGGTCGGCGGCTTGGTGTGCGGCGGCTCGGTGTGCGGAGGGCGCGTGGGGTTCGACGCGTTCACGCAGTGGTTGCCGAACGCCGGGTTCAGGGCGCCGATCACGTTCACCGTGTTCCCGCACACGTTCACCGGAACGTGGATCGGGACCTGGATGTTGTTGCCCGAGGCCACGCCGGGAGACCCGACGGCCGCGCCATCGGCCGCACTGCCGGCGTTGGCCACGCCTACCGCCGCGGACGCGAGTGCGCCCGTGGTGGTGATGACGACCAACAGCCCCTTCTTTGCGAACTGGTGCATGTAGATACCCCTGTGTCTCTCTCGCGAGGGGCGGGGGACGATGACCCCGCACGGACGTCAACGAGAGCCGACACCCGAGGTCACCGACGTGGGGACGATTCGCTCGTACGGCTGAGTTTCAGGATTCTTCGCAACCGGGTCTTGACGGTTTTCGAGCACTTTTCATCCCAGTCGAGCGCTTGGCTGACCGATGGCGATCGTCGCCCCCGGGTGTGCCGGCGGGGTACCGACGAGTCGGCTGCGGCCGTGCTCCGAGCCCGGGTCGCCGCACAGCGGGACGGCCCCGAGACCGTGCGGGTCTCGGGGCCGTCCTCACGCCGACGAACGCGTGGGCCTGGATCAGGCGTTGATGCAGGTGTTGCCGAACGTGGGGTTCAGCACGCCGATGATGTCGATGCTGTTGCCGCACAGGTTGATCGGAATGTGGATCGGAACCTGGATGTTGTTGCCCGAGATCACGCCGGGGGAGTTGACCGCCGCACCCTGCGCATCGGAGTTCGCCATGGCGCCGCCGGCACCCGCGAGCACAACACCACTGCCGGCCGCGACGATGAACGCGACCTTGCCCATCTTCTTCATGATTCTTTCGTCCTCCTTGTCGACACCACGACGCGCTTGCGCGCCGCACAAGGGGAAACGACGGGATCGCACGGAGGCTACGTGTCGGCCGAGGTATTCACTCGATCGGGCCCGCCCCCGGGAAATCCCCGGCCGGGAGCACACGTTGGGGCCGAGTCGGCGCGCGGTCGGGACGCCGGAGTGCTTCCCGGGCCCCGACCGCGCACCGCGCTCACGCGTTGTCGAGAAAGTGATCCAGCACCCGCACACCGAACTTGAGCCCGTCCACCGGGACCCGCTCGTCGACGCCGTGGAACATGCCCGCGAAGTCGAGGTCGGCCGGCAGCTTCAGCGGCGCGAAGCCGAAGCAGCGAATGCCCAGATCGGCGAAGGACTTCGCGTCCGTGCCCCCCGACAGGCAGTACGGCACCGCCCGCGCGGCCGGGTCGTGCGCACGCAGCGCGGCCGACATGGCCTCGACCAGCGCACCGTCGAAGCCGGTCTCCAACGCCTGGTCGGTGTGCACCGTCTCGCGCCGCACCCGCGGGCCCAGCACCGCGTCCAACTCGGCGTGGAACTCCTCCTCGAAGCCCGGCAGGAACCGGCCGTCCAGGTGCGCGGTGGCCTGCCCGGGGATCACGTTGACCTTGTACCCGGCGTTGAGCATGGTCGGCTGCGCGGTGTTGCGGATGGTCGCGCCGATGATGCTCGCGATCGGGCCGAGCCGCTCGATCGTGGACTCGATGTCGTCCGGGTCGAGTTCGATGCCCAGCGCGTCCGAGATCTCGTCCAGGAACGCCCGCACGGTCTTGGTGACCCGGATCGGGAACTTGTGCCGACCCACCCGGGCGACCGCCTCGGCCAGTTCGGTGATCGCGTTGTCCTTGGCGATCATCGACCCGTGGCCGGCCGTGCCGTCCACGATCAGCCGCATCCAGTCCATGCCCTTCTGGGCGGTCTCGACCAGGTACAGCCGCAGGTCGTCGTTGACCGTGAAGGAGAACCCGCCGACCTCGCCGATGCCCTCGGTGACCCCCTCGAACAGGTCGGCGTGGTTGTTCACCAGATGCCGCGCGCCGAAGAGGCCGCCGGCCTCCTCGTCCGCCACGAACGCGAGCACGATGTCGCGCGAGGGCCGCCGGCCGGTCCGCACCCGGTCGCGCAGCACCGCGAGCACCATCGCGTCCATGTCCTTCATGTCGACCGCGCCGCGACCCCACACGCAGTCGTCCGCGACCTCGCCCGCGAACGGGTCGTAGGTCCAGTCCGCGGCGTTGGCGGGCACCACGTCCAGGTGGCCGTGGATCAACAGCCCCGGCCGGGACCGGTCGGTGCCCTCGATCCGGACCACGGTGCTGGCCCGGCCGCGTTCGGATTCGTAGATCTTCGGTTCGAGGCCGACCTCCGCGAGCTTCTCGGCGACGTACTCCGCGGCGGCGCGTTCGCCCGGACCCGAGCCGTCACCGTAGTTGCTCGTGTCGATCCGAATCAGGTCGCGGCACAGGTCGACGACCTCGTCCTCCGCGGTGGTGGTGGGCTGGGGACGGACAGCCTCCGTCATGACGGGCTCCTCGGGAAAGGCGGGACGGCACGTGTGTACGGGTGTACCACCATCCTGCACCCGCGTGCGCGGTCGGCATGGGCCGGGCGCCCTTTTGCCGACCGGTCGGTTGAGCGGCGCGGCGGCGAACCCGGACGAGGGCGGCCGGCGACGGCCCCGGCACGAACGTAGGGAGATGCCTCTGACCGGGTGCAACGGGCCGCTGCTACCTTCCGGATCAGGCGGAACAGCCGAACAGCGAACAAGCCGAACAAGTCGAACAAGACGCAGAAATCCGCGAGTCGGACCATCGGGAGGGACGTCACATGAACGGCACCGCGTGGGGCCTGACCGGTCCCGAATTCCTCAAGCTCTACGGCGGCATCCTCGCCGGCCTGGTCGTCCTCGCGATCGTGTTCCGGATCGTGATGGCCTGGGCGGTCCGGGGCCAGGTGAACCGGGCACCGCTCGGCGCGTACGACGCCGCCTACCTCGCGGGCGGACCCATCCGGGTCGCCGAGACCGCGATGGCGTCGCTGATCACCGAGGGATACGTGCACGTACAACGTGCCGGCAAGGTCACCGCCGCCACCGGTGCCCGGCCGACCGAGCCGGTCGCGGCGGCCGTGATGGACTGCGTGCGCACCACCCGAGGCACCCGGCTCGCGCTGCTGCGGGCCTGGAATCGCAGCACCATGCTCGCCGAGATAGAGGGCAGCCTGGTCGATCGTGGCCTGGTGCACTCCCCGTTGGCCCGGCGGATCGTCAAGCTGCCGTCGCGGCTGATGCTCGTGCTCGCCCTGGTCGGCATCGCCCGCTTCGTCAACGGCCTGGCGCACGGCAGGCCGGTCGTCTTCCTGGTCCCGTTCCTGGTCGTCACCTTCGTCCTCGCGGCCCTGTTCGCCGTGTCGTTCCGGGCCACCGGGGCGGGCCGCCGGGCTCTGCGTGAACTGCTCGCACAGGTAAGGGCGGACCGCCGCTCGGGCGCGCTGGTCGGCGCCGGCGCACTGGCCGGCCTGTTCACGGTGGCCTGCCTGGGCATGGCCGCGCACCCGGACCCGGAGGCCAGGGTCGCCTTGGTGGCGTACGGCGGAAGTGGTGGCAGCGGCGGCGGTGGCGGCGGGGACGGCGGAAGCGGCTGCGGCGGGAGCAGCGGCTGTGGTGGCGGAGGCGGCTGCGGTGGCGGCGGCTGCGGCGGCTGAACCACACGACCCGTCCGAACCACACGAACCACACCCCTCCGCGCGGCGCGCGGCCTCGAAACACACGATCGGCCCGGCTGGATCGGGAACGGCGAACAGCCGCCCCGACCACCGGGCCGAGTCGTTTCCGCTTCCGTTCCCTCCCGTGCCCCGACCGCCCCTTCCGCCCGATTCCTTCCCGTCCCGGCAGGCAACCGCCGTGCCACGCACCGGTGATCGGGGAAGAGCCGCGACCGAAAAAGAGTTCTACCTGTCGCCGTTCCTCCCTGTATCGGGCGGTCGTCGACCGAGTCCGCCCGAGTCGGACGGGGACGCGGCACCGACGGTCACGCTGCACCATCCGGGTGCGCGGCCGTTTGTGGCTCGGGTGCGAGGGGAGCCGCGCCCATTACACGGTGCGATCCCCGCCTTGCCCGACCCCGCGCCTTCCGGTGGCGCCGCTCCCAGGCGCGGAGCGAGTCCGCCGGCGTGGCATCGGGTCGTGGCTGCGCGGCACCCGGGGAGCGGTACAGGACTGGAGGGAGTCTGCGTTGAGTGTGATCGAGGTTGCCCCGACTCGGATCGACCCGGTGCGCTGGCCCGACGTGGCCGAGGTGCCCAGGCGGCCGGTGCGTGCGGCGGCCGCTCGGTTCCTGTTCGAGCGGGCGGTGGCACGACTGCCGTTGCGCGTGTGGATCGACGGCGCGGTGTTCGGAAGCGGCGACGCGGCGGCGCCCCGGATGCGGATCGTCCGGCCGGACGCGTTCTTCAACCGGGTCGGCGCGGGCGGGCTGATCGGCTTCGGCGAGGCGTATCAGGCGGGCGACTGGGAAGCGGACGACCTGACCGCGGTGTTGACCGTGTTCGCGTCCCGGGTGAGCACGCTGATCCCGCCCGCGCTACAGCGACTTCGCCCCGTCGTGGTGCCCCGCATGCCGCGCTCGCAGCGCAACACCGTGGCCGGTGCCAAGCGCAACATCCATCGGCACTACGACCTGTCGAACGAACTGTTCGCGACCTTCCTGGACGAGTCGATGGCCTATTCGTCGGCGGTCTTCGAGCAGGGCGCGGACGGCGGTCCCCGAGCCGGGGAGGACGCGCTGACCGAGGCCCAGCACCGCAAGATCGACCGCCTGCTCGATCTCGCCGATGTCGGTCCGGGCAAACGCGTGCTGGAAATCGGCACCGGATGGGGCGAGTTGGCCCTGCGTGCGGCCGAACGCGGAGCGCACGTGCACACCATCACCCTCTCGGCCGAGCAGCGCGACCTGGCGATCGAGCGGATCACCGCGGCCGGTCTCGCCGACCGGGTCGAGGTCGAACTGTGCGACTACCGCCAGGTGCAAGGCAGTTACGACGCGATCGTCAGCGTGGAGATGATCGAGGCGGTGGGGGAGGAGTACTGGCCGATCTACTTCGCAGTGCTGGATCGGCGACTCGCGCCGGGCGGACGGGTCGCGCTCCAGTCGATCACCATGCCGCACGACCGCATGGTGGCCAGCCGGGCCACGTACACGTGGATCCACAAGTACATCTTCCCCGGCGGCCTGATCCCCTCCGACGACGCGGTGCGCAAGGCGACCGCGGCCACCCGGCTGCGGGTCGCGGACAGCAGGTCGTACGGCCTGCACTACGCCGAGACGCTGCGGTTGTGGCGCGAGCGGTTCAACCGACGCGCGGACGAGGTCGAGGTGTTGGGCTTCGACCACGTGTTCCGGCGGATGTGGAACCTGTACCTGTCCTGGTCCGAGGCGGGCTTTCGGTCCGGCTATCTGGACGTGCGGCAATACCTGCTGATGGAGGCGTGAGCGCCGGCGCCGGCGCGCCCGACCGAGGTGCGCGAGAAAGGTTGACACCGGACTCCCTCGCACTCCCCTCGGAAGATGAGGGCTTCCCCTGAAGTGCCGGGAGTGGCGCACGTGATCTGCTGGGGTCGTGGACGAGGGGTCGCTCCGGTCGGCCGTCGCGGGGGTGTGGCCGGACGGAGCGGTACCTCGATGTCCGCCGCGAGAAAGGCCCCGACCGGGATCTCCCGGTCGGGGCCTTCGCATCGGGTGCGGGCGGCTGGGTCGCTCGGCTCAGAGGGCCACGCCGAGGATCGCGTCCAGGGCGCGTGAGGCCACGCCCGGGGCGGACAAGTCGTCGCCCCCGTCGGCGAGTTGCCGGGCCGCCCAGGCGTCCATCGCGGCCAGCGCGCCGGGCGCGTCCAGGTCGTCGCACATGCGTTCGCGGATCGTGGCGAGCAGTTCGGTGGTGTCCGGCCCGTCGGGTCGACCGACCGCCGCGCGCCAAGTCGCCAGCCGGGCCTGGGCGTCGGTCAATACCCGGTCGGTCCACTCCCAGTCGCTGCGGTAGTGGTGGGCCAGCAGCACCAGGCGAATCGCCATCGGGTCCACGCCTTCGCGGCGCAGCTTGGAGACGAACACCAGGTTGCCCCGCGACTTGGACATCTTCTCGCCGTCCAGCGCGACCATGCCGGCGTGCACGTAGGCCCTGGCATACGGCACCTCGCCGGTGACCACGTGCGCGTGCGAGGCACCCATCTCGTGGTGCGGGAAGACCAGGTCGCTGCCGCCGCCCTGGACGTCGAAGCCCATGCCCAGGTACTTGAGCGCGATCGCCACACACTCGATGTGCCAGCCGGGCCGCCCCGCGCCGAAGGACGCGTCCCAGGACGGCTCGCCGGGCCGCGCCGCGCGCCACAGCAGGGGGTCGAGCGGGTCCTTCTTGCCGGCCCGCTCCGGGTCGCCGCCGCGCTCGCCGAAGATCTCCAGCATCTCGGCGGCGGTGTAGCCGGACACGCCGCCGAAGCTCTCGTCCGATGCGATGGAGAAGTAGATGTCGCCGTCCACCGAGTAGGCGGCGTCCTTCGCGAGCAGGTCCTCGACCAGCGGCACGATCAGCGGGATCGCCTCGACCACGCCGATGTAGTTGGCCGGTGGCAGCACCCGCAGCGAGGCCATGTCCTCGCGGAACAGCGCCGTCTCGCGCTGTGCCAGCTCGACCCAGTCCACGCCGTCCCGCTCGGCCCGCTCCAGGAGCGGGTCGTCGACGTCGGTGACGTTTTGTACGTAGTCCACGGTGTGGCCGGCATCCCGCCAGACCCGCTGAAGCAGGTCGAACGCGACATAGGTGGCGGCATGCCCCATGTGGGTCGCGTCGTACGGGGTGATGCCGCACACATACAGCCGCGCGACCGGTCCCGGGGTGATCGTCACAAGCTCGTGCACGGAACTGTCGTGCACACGCAGGGACGCACCCTGACCAGGGAGAACGGGGAGCTCGGGTACAGGCCAGGCATACATACGTATGAGACTAACGTCCGCAGGGGCGGAAGATCTTCCAGGGTTGGCGGACTAATTTCCGCGTCTTTGCCGAACGGCGCGCCCGACCTCGCGGTTCCGCCACACCCGGGGACTCGGCCCGGGGTCGACCCGCACCGCGTGCCGGGTCTCCGCGTCGACGTCGAGCGCCGTGCTCAGATCGGCGGCCAGGGGATTACGTGCCGGCGGCCGTCCGGCTTCGGGAGCCGGTCCTCGGCGAGCAGAACTCTCACCCGTTCGCGGGTCGCGGCCACCTCGTCCGGCGTAATCAGCTCGCCCAGCCGCGCGCCCAGCGGCCCGGCCAGATCGCTCGCCAGCGTGCTCAGCGCCGCCCGCGCGGGGCCCGGCAGCGGCTCGCCGGCCCAGCCCCACAACAACGTGCGCAGCTTGTCCTCGACGTGGAAGCAGACGCCGTGGTCGATCCCGTACACGTGGCCGTCGGGACCGGGCAGCAGGTGGCCGCCCTTGCGGTCGGCGTTGTTGATCACCGCGTCGAACACCGCGATCCGGTGCAGCGCGTCGGCGGCGGCGTGCACGAGCAGGGCGGGCTGCTCCTTGCCGTGCTCGTCCGGGACGACCACGTGCGCGATCGGCTTCCAGGCCGGGCCCGGGTCCACCGCGGGCAGGATCGTCACCGGTTCCGGCTCGTCCTCGGCCGGCTTGTGGTCGATCCACAACTGGCACATGCCCGCGCCGTACGGCCCCTCGCGGAACACGGTCGTCGGCACGATGTTCCAGCCGAGCGCCTCGGACACCTCGTACGCGGCCACCTCGCGGCCCGCCAGCGTACCGTCCGGGAAGTCCCACAGCGGTCGCTCGCCCGCGACCGGCTTCCACACGCACGGCAGCGATATGCCCTCCAGCGTCGCGGTGCAGTACAACGTCGCGTTGGAGGCGTCCTCCAGCCGCGCCTGCACCGTCAACTCGCCCCGGCGCAACAGCTCCGGGACGGCGGCGGCGTCGAGAACCGTGTCGGTCAACGCCGGTATCCGTTGGCGCGCGGGCAGATGTGGCCCTCGGGGTCCATCGGCAGCCCACAGAACGGGCAGGCGGGCCGGCCGGCCGCGACCACGAGCAGCGCGCGCTTGGCGAACGCCCGGGCCTGACCGCCGGTGAGCCGGACCCGGAGCAGCGGCGGGCCGTCCTCGTCGTCGTCATCGCCGAGCAGGGTGTCCTCGGGAGAGTCGTCGTCGGGCACCTGGGCCTGCGCCTCGACCACGAGCCGCTCGTCGTCGGCATCCCACGCGAGGGCCATCGTGCCGACCCGGAATTCCTCCAGGATCGGCGGCAACAGCGGCCCGGAGTCCTCAAGTTCGGTCGGCGTCACGGCCGGCACGGCGGTCTCGCCGCCGGTGCGACGAACCAACTCGTCGAGCAGTTCGTCGACGCGTTCGGCCAGGACGGACACCTGCGTCTTCTCCAGGGCGACGCTGGTCACGCGGCCGGCGGCGGAAGCCTGGAGGAAGAAGGTTCGCTGGCCGGGCTCACCTACGGTGCCGGCGACGAACCGCTCCGGGGGGTCGTACAGGAAGACCTGGCGGGGCACGAGCTGCTCCGTGTTTCTGTCGAGAGCGGGACGGGGGTGGTCGCGGTCTGTCGGTGGTCGGACGGGCGGATGGGCGGTCGGGCGGACGGTACGGCGAACCTGGACCGCACCGGAACCCGACTGGGGGTTCCGCACGGTTATATCCGCCACACCCGGGGGGCTATTCCCGGACTCCCGGTTTCCCGAGTTGCCGGATGCCCGGTACTCCGGTTCCCCGGTTCTCCCGGACGATCCTGCCCGTTCCCACCGGGTTCGATCTTGCCCGGGTGTTCCCGCCCGGCCAAAGTCGGCGAGGGCGCGCGGGGGAGTGCGCCCTCCCCGGCACCCTACGGCGCGCCGGCTCCGCCGCCCACCACCGCGTCACCGGACCCGGACGCGTGCCGCCCGTCGGGCGCCGGCAACAGGCCGGCCACCGAACCACCGGTGTCGTTGAGTCGGCCGACACTCGGTCGCTGCGTGCCGTACGAGATCACCGTGAGCGAACACGGGTCGACCTGGATGCGCTGGAACAGGTCCAGATGCATCCCGAGCGCGTCCGCGACCAGGGCCTTGATCACGTCGCCGTGCGAGCAGACCAGATACGTCGCGTCCGGCCCGTGCTCCGCGGCGATCCGCTCGTTCCATTCCCGGACCGCGTCCACGGCCCGCGCCTGGGTGGTACGCAGTGCCTCGCCGCCCGGGCCGGGGAAGGTGACCGCGCTCGGATGCATCTGCACGGTCTTCCACAACGGATCCTCGGCGAGCTTCTTCAGCTCCTGCCCGGTCCAGTCGCCGTACCGACACTCGCCGACCCGCTCGTCCACCTGCGCGCCGGCATTCAGCGCCGACTCGGTTCCGCGCCGGGCCGCCAATACCGCCTCCGACGTCTGCCGACACCGCTCCAGCGGACTGGTCACCACGGCCGCGAGCGGCACCTCGGCGATCCGCCGGCCGAGCGCCGCGGCCTGTTCCTCGCCCCGCTCGTCCAAAAACACCCCCGGCGTCCAACCGGCGAGCACCCCCGTGGAGTTGGCCGTGGTCCGCCCGTGCCGAACAAAGAGCACCGTCGTCATACGCCCAACCCTATGTCTCCCCCCATCGCGGCCGGCCTCGGGCATGCGGGGCCTGCGGGCGGCTCGGGCGGTTCACCCACCGGCTCCACCCGTTGCCTGCGGCGTGCCGGCCGCGGTTCTTCGGGCACCGGGGCGGCCTGCTCCGGCTCCCGGCCACCGACGGGGCCGACGACGCGCTCGCCCCGCTCGCCACCGGCCTCGCGGCCGGCCGGCAAAATGGACCGGTGATCGTCGACTGCGCCATCTACACCAACGGCCGCCGGACCCAAGGCCCCGCCGACTTCTCGGATGCGCTGGACCAGGCCCGGCGGGTCGGCGACTCGTTCCTCTGGATCGGGCTGCACGAACCGACGCCGAGCGAGTTCGATCTGGTCACCAGCGAGTTCGGGCTGCACCCGCTCGCCGTCGAGGACGCGCTGCACGCGCATCAGCGACCCAAGCTGGAGACCTACGACGACTCGATCTTTCTCGTCCTCAAGACCCTGCACTACTACGACGAGACCTCCTCCGTGGAGACCGGCGAGCTGATGATGTTCGTCGGCGACTCGTTCGTGGTGACGGTCCGTCATGGGCCGGGCGCCGAGCTGAAATCGGTCCGGCGTCGGGTCGAGAAGCAGCCCGAACTGCTCAAGCACGGCCCGGGCGCGGTGCTGTACGCGGTCGCCGACGCCGTCGTGGACGCCTATCTCGCGATCGCGGGCGAGCTGGAGACCGACCTGGAGGAGTTGGAGGCCCGGGTCTTCTCGCCCAGCCGGGAAAACGACGCCGAGCGCATCTACCTGCTCAAGCGCGAGGTCCTGGAGTGCCGCCGCGCCGCGCTGCCGCTGATCGAGCCGATACGCAAACTGGCCACGGCGGACGTCCCCTTCGTACCCGCGGAGACCCGGCCGTTCTTCCGCGACGTGGCCGACCATGTGACCAGGGTCACCGAACAGATCGAGTCCTTCGATCGCCTGCTGACCGACGTACTCGGCGCGCACCTGGCCCAGGTGGGCGTGCGGCAGAACGAGGACATGCGCAAGATCTCCGCGTGGGCGGCGATCTTCGCGGTGCCGACGATGATCGCGGGCGTGTACGGCATGAACTTCGAGCACATGCCCGAACTCGGGTCGGCCTGGGGCTATCCGGGAGCGGTCGCCCTGATGGTGTGCTCGTGCATCGTGCTGCATCGCATGTTCCGCAAGAGCGGCTGGCTGTAGCGGGCGCTTCGCCGAGGGCGGGGTCGCGTCGGGGCGCACCGAGTTGCGTCGGGTTGCATTGGGTTGCGTCGGGTTGCGTCGGGTTGCGTCGGGTAGCACCGGGTCGCGTCGTGTCCTTTGCTTCTTTTGGTCGTTGAACCACATACCGGCCGTGGCGGGGATGCACTGGACTCCCCCGCCGCGGCCTGATTTCGTTCTGTGATCGATCAAGCGGTGGACGCCGGCACCGCCCACGCCGGACTCTCGTAGGCTTCTGCTTGTACAGACGCGGCGGAAGCAGGTGGGGATGTTCGGCAAGTCGGGCAGGCAGCGCACATCGGGGACGCGCCCGGCCCAGGTTCCGGGGGCCGGAGCCGCCGGGGCCGACTGGTCCTCGCACAGCCAGCTGGAGGACGCGGTCCGCTCCTACCTGCTGCATCCGGACGTCGCGCTGGAGGCGTTGGGCTCGGTCCTCGGCCGGCGCCCGGTCCGCGGCTTCACCCTCGAACGGGTCGTGGACATCAACGCGAACGGCACCTCGGTGTGGCAGGAGGCCGCGGTCTGCGACGACCGGCGGCTCGTGTTGTGGCACAGCGAGGACATGACCGACCCCTCCGCGCCCGGCGGCACCGTGCTGGACTCCTCCGTACAGGTGATCCCGCTGGGCTCGGTGTCGCACGTCGGCATACGCACGCTCGTCGGTACCGACCACGACGGACGCCGGCAACTGCGCGGCGCGTTCGTGTTCCTGGCCACGCCGACCCTGCAGGAGGTGGCCACCGTGCGGGGCGAGGACGGTACGTCCACCGGCCGCTTCCGGCAGGAGGCGTACCGGTTCAGCAAGTCCCTGGAGGACGGCGGTCCGGGCCAGATCCGCCGCCTCCTGGAATTCGCCGAGGTGATCGCGGCCCGGGTGCCGGGGCCGCGCTGACGGGTCGTCGTCGGGTCGGCGGGTCGAGAAGTCCCTGGAGGACGGCGGTCCGGGCCCGTCGGTCCCGCTAGGACGCCGTCCCGGACAACTCCAGCGCCTCGGCGGCGACCCGGAGCGCGGCGACGCGTTCGTCCAGGGTGGTGCCATTCGGCGCGATGGTCAGGGTGGTCACACCCGTGGCGGCGTACGCCTGCATGCGCTCGGCGATCCGCTCCTTGCCGCCGAGCAGGCTGGTCTTGTCGATGAAGTCGTACGGGACGGCCGCGCCGGCACCGAGGTAGTCCTTGGCCAGGAACCTGTCCTGGATCTCCTTGGCCTCGGCCTCGTAGCCCATCCGGATCGCGAGCCGGTTGTAGAAGTTCTGCTCCCGGCTGCCCATCCCGCCCACGTACAACGCCGCGTAGCCGCGTACCTGGTCGGCCGCGTGCCGCGGGTCGTCGCCGACCACGAGCGGGACGGTCGGTACGACGTCGAAGTCGGTCATCGCCAGACCGGCCTTTTCCCGGCCCGCGCGGATGTGTACGAGCGATTCCTCGGCGTGCTCCGGCGCGTAGAAGACACCGAGCCAGCCGTCCGCGATCTCGCCGGTCAGTTCGAGGTTCTTCGGGCCCACCGCCGCGATGTACAGCGGGATGTGCTCGCGCACCGGGTGCACGGTGAGCTTGAGCGGCTTGCCCGGACCGCCGGGCAGCGGCAGGGTCCAGTTGGCGCCCTGGTGGTCGACCCGTTCGCGGCGCATCGCCTTGCGGATCACCTCGACGTACTCGCGGGTGCGGGCGAGCGGCTTGTCGAACTTGACCCCGTACCAGCCCTCGGACACCTGCGGCCCGGACACGCCCAGGCCGAGCCGGAACCGGCCTCCGGAGAGCACGTCCAGCGTCGCGGCGGTCATCGCGGTCATGGTGGGCGTCCGGGCCGGGATCTGGAAGATCGCCGAGCCGACGTCGATCCGCGTGGTCTGCGCGGCGACCCAGGACAGCACCGTCGCCGCGTCCGAGCCGTAGGCTTCCGCGGCCCAGCAGACCGCGTAGCCGAGACGGTCGGCCTCCTGGGCCACCGCCAGGTTGTCGGCGTCGTTGCCGGCGCCGAAGTAGCCGAGGTTGATGCCGAGTCGCATACGGACCTCCTCTTTGTGGGTTCGAACCGGAGTTGTTTGTGGTGTGAGCGTCGTGGTGCGTGGTTGTGGTGTGGTGAGTGCGGTGCGGTTGGCGTGGTGCGGTGGTTGCGGTGCGGTTGGCGTGGTGCTCGGCCGACCATATCGCGATACCTACCCGCCGGTAACCTGCTTGGGCGGCATACCGCCGAACGGCCCCGCCAACGGCGGCACAGGGGAGGGAACGGCTAGTCTCCGGTGCCATGGAGCAGCGACATCTCGGCCGCACCGGCCTGCGGGTCTCCCGCATGGGCCTGGGCACGATGACGTGGGGACGAGACACGGACGAGCACGACGCGGCCGACCAGATGAAGGCATATCTGGACGCCGGCGGCAACCTCGTGGACACCGCCGACGTGTACGCGGACGGCGAGGCCGAGTACATGATCGGCCGTCTCCTGGACGGGTACATCCCGCGTTCGGAATTGGTCATCGCGACCAAGGCGGCGAGCGTGCCCTACAGCGAACGCCGCTTCGACGGATCGCGCGGTCACCTGCTCCAGGCCCTCGACCACTCGCTGGCCCGCCTCGGCACCGACCACGTCGACCTGTGGCAACTCCACGCCTACGACCCGTCGACGCCGCTCGAAGAGACCCTGCACGCGCTCGACCTCGCGGTCACCAGCGGTCGGGCCCGCTACGTCGGCGTCTCCAACTTCTGCGGCTGGCAACTTGCCAAGGCGGCCACGTGGCAATCCGCCGCTCCCGGCCGGGTGGTCGTGGCCAGCACCCAGATGGAGTACTCGCTGCTGCAACGCGGCATCGAACGCGAGGTCCTGCCTGCCGCCCTGGACCTGGGCGTCGGCCTGCTTCCGTGGTCCCCACTCGGCCGCGGCGTCCTGACCGGCAAGTACCGCCACGCGATGCCGGCCGACTCGCGCGGGGCCTCCGCCAACATGGGGCCCTTCGTGGCGCCGTACCTGGACGAGCACTCGCGCCGCATCGTCGACGCGCTCGCCACCGCGGCGGACGGGCTGGGCGCCGCACCGATCGAGGTGGCGCTGGCCTGGGTACGCGATCGGCCCGGGGTGGTCGCGCCCATCGTCGGCGCGCGCAACGCCGCGCAACTTCGGGCGTCGTTGGCTGCGGAGAGTGTCGTTCTTCCTGCGGAGATCCGGTCGGCGTTGGAGGACGTTTCGCAGCCTATGACGGGGTATCCGGATCACACTTGGAGTCAGGCTTAGGGGGCTGGGGGCTGGGGGCTGGGGGCTGGGGGCTGGAGGGCTGGGTCGCGGGCGAGCCGAACGACCGGGTTGAGGTTGTGAGTGCGGCGGTTGGGTTTGAGTTGTGAGCGGGTCCGAAGCGATCCTTGACGCGGGGTCGCGGGGTCGCGAGTGCGGTGAGCGCGGTGAGCGGTGGACTTAAGTCGCGCGCTGGGACGGATGCTTGGGGCTGGGTCGCGAGCGGAGCGAGCTGGTGGGGCCCAGACGTACGCCCAACCCCAGGCCCGGGCCCAGGTCGCGAGCGCAGCGAGCCCGGAAGGCCCCGGTCGCGAGGTGAGCGCCGCAACCGGGCCCGGGTCGTGAGCGGAGCGGGCGGGTGGGCGTCGGTCGGCGATGCAGCGTTGCTTCTATTGGGCGCCTTCGGCGCCGGCTCGCGAGGCACCACTTTTTGCTCCCCCGCTGACGCTCCTCCGCAAAAAGC
>NZ_JBHZAV010000062.1:0-51931 GCF_042754445.1 Embleya sp. NPDC059213 | reverse complement strand
GTGGAGGAGCCCGCGACGGAAAAAAAAAGTGGCCCCTCGCGAGCCGGCGCCAAAGGCGCCCAACAAGAAGCAACGCTGCATCGCCGAAAGCCGCCCACTCCGCTCGCTCCGCCCGCGACCCCGGCCCGGGTGTCGGGTTCGGCTCCCGTCTGGGGTCCACTGGCTCGCTGCGCTCGCGATCTCGCCCGGGCGCCAGGCTCGGTTCGCGTCTCGGGCGCAGCCGCTCGCTCCGCCCCGGTCCGGGTCGCGACTCCGCTCCGTCGGCTCGCTCCCCTCACGACCTGGCCAGGCTCATCCGCCCGCCGCCCGCCGCCCGCCGCCCGCCGCCCGCCGCCCGCCGCCCGCCGCCCGCCGCCCGCCGCGACGCAGCTCGGCCTGCTCGCCTCACACAGCGCGTCGGACCCACCAGCTAGCCGCCCTCACAGCCCCCCGGCCTCCTGACCGGCGTGTCCCCGCCCATTCACCACACCCCAACCAACCCCACATCCGTCGTCTCAATCGCTACCCGCCGCTCCCACCCGCGCCAGCCTCACCTGCGCCGACCCCGCCCGCGCCGCTTTCACCCACACCACTCCCACCCGCCCCCAACAACACGCCCAACAGCGCAACCGCCGCCCGCTTGTCCAGTGGGTGGTTGCCGTTTCCGCATTTGGGTGATTGCACGCAACTCGGACAGCCGTGTTCGCATTCGCAGGAGGCGATCGCGTCGCGGGTCGCGGTCAGCCAGGCGGTGGCGGTGATGTAGGCGCGCTCGGCGAAGCCCGCGCCGCCGGGGTGGCCGTCGTAGACGAACACGGTCGGCAGGCCGGTGTCGGGGTGCAGCGACGTGGACACCCCGCCGATGTCCCAGCGGTCGCACGTCGCGAACAGCGGCAGCAGGCCGATCGAGGCGTGTTCGGCCGCGTGTGCCGCGCCCGGCAGGTCGGTCGGCTCGATGCCCGCCGCCGCGACCTGGTCGGGCGTCACCGTCCACCACACCGCGCGGGTGCGCAGGCTGCGCTCGGGCAGGTCGAGTTTGTGCTCGCCCAGCACCTCGCCGGTGACGATCCGTTTGCGTTGGAAGGAGACCACCCGGCTGGTGACCTCGACCGAGCCGAAGTGCAGCCGGGCCGCGCCCCACTCCTGGGTGCGCACCGTCTCCAGGACCCGGATCTCGGTGACCTCACGCGCACTGGTGGTCCAGTCCGGGGCCGCCGCGCGCACCAGCGCCACGCCCTCGCCGAGGTCGAGTTCGCGGACCAGGAAGGTGTCGCCCTGATGCAGGTGCACCGCGCCGGGATGGACCGCGGAGTGCGCCGCGGGCGCGTCGACCGTGCCCAGCAGGCGCCCGGTGTCCTGTTCGACGACCCGCACCGCCGGCCCGCCCGCGCCGCGGATGTCGGTCAGGTCGGTGGCCCGCTCCCGGCTGGTCCAGTACCAGCCGGTGGACCGCCGACGCAGCAACCCGCGCCGTTCCAGACCCGGCAGCAGTTCGGCGGCCACCGGCCCGAACAGCTCCAGGTCCTCCTCGGTGAGCGCGAACTCGGCCGCGGCCGCGCACAGGTGCGGGGCCAGTACGTACGGGTTGTCCGGATCCAGCACGGTCGCCTCGACCGGGCGGTCGAACAGGGCCTCGGGGTGGTGCACCAGGAAGGTGTCCAGCGGATCGTCCCGCGCGATCAGCACGGCCAGCGCCTCCTGCCCGGCCCGCCCCGCGCGGCCGGCCTGCTGCCACAACGACGCCCGGGTGCCGGGATAGCCCGCGATCAGCACCGCGTCCAGGCCGGAGATGTCCACTCCGAGTTCGAGCGCGGTGGTCGCGGCCACCCCGAGCAGGCTGCCGTCGTGCAGCGCGCGCTCGATCGCCCGCCGCTCCTGCGGCAGATAGCCCGCGCGATAGGTGGCCACCCGATCGGCCAACGACTCGTCCACCCGGGCCAGGTGATCGCGCGCGATCACCCGTACCACCTCGGCGCCGCGTCGCGAGCGCACGAAGGCGACCGTGCGTACGCCGTCGAGGACCAGATCGGTGAGCAGATCGGCGGTTTCCGAGGTCGCGGTACGCCGGACGGGCGCTCCGTGTTCACCCTCATGGCCGGTCAGTGGCGGCTCCCACAGGGCGAACACCAGTTCGCCGTGCGGCGAGCCGTCCTCGGTCACCTCGACCACGGGCGTGCCGATCAGCCGTTCGGCGGCAAGCGCCGGATCGGACACGGTGGCCGACGCCAGCACGAACACCGGATCGGATCCGTACCGGCGACACACCCGGCGCAGCCGGCGGATCAACTGGGCCACATGCGAGCCGAAAACGCCGCGATAGGTGTGGCATTCGTCGATCACCACGTAGCGCAGCGAGCGCAGGAACGCCGCCCACGAACGGTGTCCGGGCAGCAACGCGCGGTGCAACATGTCCGGATTCGTCAGGACGTAGGACGCGTGCGAGCGGACCCACTGCCGGACCTCGACGGGGGTGTCGCCGTCGTAGGTGGCGACCCGGACACACCCGAGCGCGGGGCTCGCCGACCGCAACTCCTCGACGGCGCGCGCCTGATCCGAGGCCAGCGCTTTCGTCGGAGAGAGGTAGAGTGCGGTCGCACCGCGCCCGCTGGGCGCGGACGCGCCCTCGACCAGGGTCGTGAGGACCGGCAACAGATAGGCGAGGGACTTGCCCGAGGCGGTGCCGGTGGCGATCACGACCGAGCGGCCCCGTGCCGCAACAGAGGCGGCGCGGGCCTGATGCTCCCACGGCAGTTCGATACCCGCGGTGCGAAACGCGTCGCCGACTTCCGGCCGAACCCAATCGGGCCAGGCCGCGGTAACACCTTCGCGAGCGGGTATGCGCCGGACGTGCGTCACTCGATCGGGTCGATCCCGACCCGCCATAAGGCGGCCGAGAAGACCTTCCGGGGGGCGTGTTCTGGGCTGCATCGGGCACCAGTGTTACATCCAATGTCGCGGGATTCATCGTCCCCTAGTGCCCATAAGTGGTTGAATGCCTTGGCGGCTGCCGATCCATGGGGGGCGACCGCTCAAGAGCAAGGTGCTGGAGGATCCGTGGACTTGTCCCTGTCGACCCGAACCGAGGGCGGTCGTACGATCGTCGAGGTGGGCGGCGAGATCGATGTATACACCGCACCCAAGCTGCGCGAGCAACTGGTGGAACTCGTCAACGAAGGCCAGTTCCACCTGATCGTCGACATGGAAGCCGTCGACTTCCTGGACTCGACCGGGCTCGGCGTGCTGGTGGGTGGCCTGAAGCGGGTGCGTGCCCACGAAGGGTCGCTGCAGTTGGTGTGCACTCAGGAGCGCATCCTGAAGATCTTCCGCATCACCGGCCTGACCAAGGTCTTTCCGATTCATCCGTCGGTGGCCGTGGCCATCGCCTCGTCCGACTGACCGACGTACGTCCTGACCGGACGCACACCGCACCCGCGCCGGCCCGGGCGGGTGCTCGCACGGCTGGGGGAACCATGGCCATCGTCGAGCTGCGCTTCAGCGCGCTGCCCGAACACGTCCGCACGGCGCGGCTCGTCGCCGCCGCCGTGGCGCGGCGAGCGGGGGTTGCTGAGACGGTGCTCGACGAGGTGCGCCTCGCCGTCGGCGAGGCGTGTTCCCGCGCCGTCGGGATGCACCAGGACCGGGTGGACGACGACCGCCCGGTCACGGTCACCCTGGACGACGGCAACGGCCGCTTCAGTATCGAGGTCAACGACGGCGTGCCGCAGCCGACGCTGACCGAGGAGGGCCTCGCGGAGGGCGCCGGGCTGGTGCCGGACCTGTCCGCGAACGGCTCCGGCCTGGACCTGATCGAGAACGAGATGGGCCTCGCCGTGATCCTGGGCCTGGTCGACGATCTCGACGTGCGGGCCGGCGCCGAGGGCGGCGTGATCCGCATGTCGTGGCCCTCCGGCGCGAAGTCCGCCGAGACCGTGGGCTGACCGGCCCCACCCGTACGACCCTCATCGCCCCCGGGATGCCCGGGGGCGATTTCGGCGTTCCCGTGTATCCCATTTTCCGGGTCGTAAAACCTGATTCCGGGTCGATGCGCCGATTTTGGGAATCACGCCCGGATTTCATCGGTAATTTGATCTGATCATGGCGATTCCCATGGTCTGATCTTGATCATTTGCATACACTCCTTTCGCATTGAGAAGTCCCGATCTGAAAGTGCTCCTAGCCAAGGAGGACGAATGTCCGGGATCCACCCCTCCGAACTCACCACCGCCGCGGACGTCTCCGTCTCCGGCGGCAACCTCACCTATGTAGTCATCGTCGCGGTGATCGCCCTCGGTGCCCTGGGCGTCGCCGCCGGACTCGTGCGTCAAGTGCTCGCCGCCGACGAGGGCACCGATTCCATGCGCCGGATCGCCGGTGCGATCCAAGAGGGCGCGGCGGCCTACCTCGCCCGTCAGTTCCGCACCCTCGCGGTGTTCGCGGTGGGCGTCTTCTTCCTGCTCATGTTGTTGCCCGCGGACGACTGGAACGAGCGGATCGGCCGCTCGATCTTCTTCCTGGTGGGCGCGGTCTTCTCGGCCGTCACCGGATACGTGGGCATGTGGCTCGCGGTGCGCAGCAACGTGCGCGTCGCGGCCGCCGCCCGATCCGGCAACGCCGGCCGGGACGCGGCGATGCGGATCGCCTTCCGCACCGGCGGCGTCGCGGGCATGTTCACCGTCGGCCTGGGCCTGTTCGGCGCCGCGCTCGTGGTGATCCTCTACCGCGAGGACGCTCCCAAGGTGCTCGAGGGCTTCGGCTTCGGCGCCGCGCTGCTCGCGATGTTCATGCGCGTGGGCGGCGGCATCTTCACCAAGGCCGCCGACGTCGGCGCCGACCTGGTCGGCAAGGTCGAACAGGGCATCCCCGAGGACGACCCGCGCAACGCCGCGACGATCGCCGACAACGTCGGCGACAACGTGGGCGACTGCGCGGGCATGGCCGCGGACCTGTTCGAGTCGTACGCGGTCACCCTGGTCGCCGCGCTGATCCTGGGCAAGGCCGCCTTCGGTGACGCGGGCCTGGTCTTCCCGCTGATCGTGCCCGCGATCGGCGTGCTGACCGCGATCGTGGGCATCTACACGGTCGCCCCCCGAGCGGGCGACCGCAGCGGCATGACCGCGATCAACCGGGGCTTCTTCGTCTCGGCGGTCATCTCGCTCGTCCTGGTCGCGGGCGCCGCGTTCCTGTACCTGCCGAGCAAGTTCTCGGAGCTGGACGGGCTGGCCGACCAGGAGATCCTCAAGCACGACGCCGACCCGCGGGTGTTCGCGTTGCTGGCGGTGCTGATCGGCATCGTGCTCGCGGCGGTCATCCAACAGTTGACCGGCTACTTCACCGAGACCAGCCGGCGACCGGTGCGCGATGTCACCAAGACCTCGCTGACCGGCCCGGCCACGGTGATCCTGTCCGGCATCGCGCTCGGCCTGGAGTCCGCGGTCTACGCCGCGGTGCTGATCTCGGTGGCGGTGCTGGGCGCGTACCTGCTCGGCGCGGGGATCATCATGCTCGCGCTGTTCGCGGTCGCGCTCGCGGGCACCGGCCTGTTGACCACGGTCGGTGTGATCGTGGCCATGGACACCTTCGGGCCGGTCTCCGACAACGCGCAGGGCATCGCCGAGATGTCCGGCGACGTCGAGGGCGAGGGCGCCCAGGTGCTCACCGAGCTGGACGCGGTGGGCAACACCACCAAGGCGATCACCAAGGGCATCGCCATCGCGACCGCCGTGCTCGCGGCGACCGCGCTGTACGGGTCCTATCGCGACGCGGTGCGTACGGCGGTGGACGAGGCCGGCGGGCTCGCGGACGCCTCCAAGCTCACCTCGTTCGCGTTCGCCACCGACGTCACCCAGCCGAACAACCTGGTCGGGCTGATCCTGGGCGCGGCCGTGGTGTTCCTGTTCAGCGGCCTGGCGATCAACGCGGTCTCCCGGGCGGCGGGCGCGGTGGTGTTCGAGGTGCGCAACCAGTTCCGGACCCGTCCCGGGATCATGGACGGCACCGAACTGCCCGAGTACGGCCGGGTGGTGGACATCTGCACCCGCGACTCGCTGCGTGAGCTGGCCACTCCCGGACTGCTCGCGGTGATGGCCCCGATCGCGGTCGGGTTCACCCTGGGCATCGGCCCGCTCGCGGCGTTCCTCGCCGGTGCGATCGGCACCGGCACGCTGATGGCGGTGTTCCTGGCCAACTCCGGCGGCGCCTGGGACAACGCCAAGAAGATGGTCGAGGACGGCAGCTACGGCGGCAAGGGCTCCGCCGCGCACGAGGCGACCATCATCGGCGACACGGTCGGCGACCCGTTCAAGGACACCGCCGGACCGGCGATCAACCCGCTGCTCAAGGTGATGAACCTGGTGTCGCTGCTGATCGCGCCGGCCGTGGTCAAGCTCAGCATCGGCGCGGACGAGAACGGTGCGCTGCGCGCCCTGGCGGCGGCCTTCTCGGTCGTGGTGATCGTGGGCGCGGTCTGGTACAGCAAGCGCAAGTCGGTGGTCGTCGGCGAGGACGACGGCGACGGCGACCACAAGGAACAGGTGACCAAGGCGGCCGCCTGATTCGATCCGAGGTACGTACGGGCGCGGAACCGGAGAAATCGGTACCGCGCCCGTGCCACGCCCGGGGAGCGTGTTTGGCCGAACACCTTTGCGCTGTGCGAGTCTGCGTCCGGCTCCGAGCAAAGGTGGAAAGCGTGTCGAGGAAGTTCCTGGTGGTCTCCGCGCTGGTCCTGGCATCGGCCTTGACCGCGTGTGGCGGCGGCGACGACAAGAACGACGAGAACAAGAAGAAGCAGGCCGAACTGCGGGCCTGGGCCGCGAAGGTCTGCGCCGTGGAGGTGACGGCGCGGATCGACGAGGCCCGGGCGGCGCTGGCCGACGTGGCCACGGTGATCCCCAACGAGCAGCCCGCGACCCTGCGCACCCGGCTGGCCGCCGACATCTCCCGGCTCGCCGACGCGGACAACGCGCTCGCCGACGCGCTCGACAAGGCGGGCATACCCGCGGTCTCGGACGGCGCCGCGCTGCACACGTCGGTGGTCGCGGAACTGCGCAACACGGCCAAGGGCTGGGCCGGGATCCAGACCAAGGTGGCGGGCCTGGCCACCGAGCAACAGAACGTGTTCGCCGACGGGCTGCGCTCGCTGAACCCGGAGATCGACGGGCTGCGCGCCTCCTCGCACACCGCCCTGGACAAGCTGCACCGCGGCGACGCGGGCAAGGCGCTCGCGGCGGTGCCCGGCTGTGCGGCGGGCAAGCCGGACGCGGTCCCGACCGCGCCGGTCCCCTCGGCGCCGGCGACGGGCGCCACGCCCACCACCGGCGCGTCGGGTGCCACGCCGCGTACGTCCGCCTCGGCGAGTGCCTCCTCGACCGCCTCCTCGACCGCCTCCACCGGGTCGAGCAGCCCGCCGCCGAGCGGCGGCGCGGAGTCCTCCTCGGCGTCGCCGACCGGCACGGCGTCGGCCGGCTGACCGCCGGGTCGGCGCGCACCAGGCAGGATGGTGCGCGTGACCATGAACGACACCTCCCAGGTGGCCCGACTGCGCGAGGCCCTGATCGCGGCCGGCTACACCGTCGACGGCTGCCTCGACGCCCTCGGCCCACAGGCGTACGCGGCGCTGTCGCGCGGCGAGACCGTGCCGGCGCTGCGTGCCCTGCGGGCGGACGCGGCGAGCCCGCTCGCGGTGCTGATCCGACTGTTCCTGCTGCAGACGTCGGCGCCCGAGGCACACGTACGGCGGGCCCTGCCGCTGGCCGAGGCGCTCGCGGGCGGGCTGCTGGTCCGCGACGGCGACCACGTCCGGCCGCTCGTGGACATCCGGCCCTACGGCGAGGCGGACACCGACTGGTGGGTGGTGTCCGACCTCGGCGCGGGCATCGGCGGGGTCAACGGCCCGGTCCGGGCGGACCACGTGCTGGGCATCGGCGGGGCGTCCACCACGCTCGCCGGGATCACCGTGCGCGAGCCGGTGGGTCGGGTGCTGGACCTGGGCACCGGGTGCGGTGTGCAGGCGCTGCACGCGTCGCGACACGCCGACTCGGTGCTGGCCACCGATGTCAACAAGCGGGCGCTCGACCTGACCCGGCTGACCATGGCGCTGTCCGGGGTGGGCAATGTCGGCCTGGCCGAGGGCAGCCTGTTCGAGCCGGTCGAGGGCGAGCGGTTCGACCTGATCGTGTCCAATCCGCCGTTCGTGATCACTCCGGTGGGCGAGCGGTACACCTACCGCGACGCGGGGCTGCCCGGCGACGAGGTGTGTCGGCTGCTGGTGGCGCAGGCGCCGACGTTCCTGGCCGACGGCGGCTACTGCCAACTGCTGGCCAACTGGCAGCACCTGCGCGGCCAGGACTGGCAGGACCGGCTGGCGGCCTGGCTGGCGCCCACCGGCTGTGACGCGTGGGTGGTCCAGCGCGACGTACAGGACCCGGCGCAGTACGCCGAGCTGTGGTTGCGCGATTCGGGTGACCATCACGGCACCGACTACGCCGAACGCTACGACGCGTGGTTGGCGGCGTTCGAGCGGGACGGCGTGGAGGGGATCGGATTCGGCTGGATCACGCTGCGGGCGTCCGGCTCCGACACGCCGAACGTGCGGATCGAGGACTGGCCGCATGCGATCGAACAACCGCTCGGTGCGGAGGTGCACGCCTGGTTCGGTCGGCAGGACCGGTTGGCCGGGACGGACGACGACGGCCTGCTCGACGTCGCCTTCCGGCTCGCCGACCACGTGGTCCAGGAGCAGACCGGCGCACCGGGCGCCGAGGATCCCGAGACGGTCGTGTTGCGCCAGCGCCGCGGCATGTGCCGGGCGGACCGGGTGGACACCGTCGGCGCGGCGCTGGCCGGCGCCAGCGACGGGCAGCTTCCGGCCGGCGTCATCGTGGACGCCATCGCCCAACTGCTCGACGAGGACCCGGCCCGGTTGCGCGATGCCGTACCGGGCGAACTGCGCGGTTTGGTGGCCGACGGATTCCTGCTGTTCCCCGAGGTCGGGGAGCCCGCCGAGGAGCGGTCCGCCGGTACCGACTGAGCGCGGCTTGGGCCGGTGCACCGTGATCCGGGGCGGCACGCCTGTACAGTCGCAGGTGTTGTCCCCACGGAATGCTCCTTGCCGTTGCCAAGAAAATGTGTTGTATGGAGGCGGCGGCTTCCCGCTCGACCGCGAACCAATGGGGTCGGGAGGCGGGAACCGCGATGCGCGCGTTACCGTTCGAGGGGCGTGGGACCCGGCCGTCGGAGCGAATCGCCGGATCCGCGGGCGGTCCGATCGGACGGCGGCCTCGGGACGAGTCCGTGACGCAAGCCGAGCAGAACCGGTTTGACACACGGGGCCGACTTCCGGTCACGCTCCGCCACCCGGCAACCGCAATGTGAATACGAACCCCGGAGTACGGCCTTGCCCAACCGGGCACGGCCGCTGCCGACGACGATGGAGAGAGAAGCGAAGGTGTCCCCGAGCAGCGAGACCGCGCGCGACGGCCTGAGACTCGTCATTGTCGAGTCCCCGGCCAAGGCGAAAACGATCAAGGGCTATCTCGGCCCCGGTTACGTGGTCGAGGCGAGCGTGGGACACATCCGCGACCTGCCCAACGGCGCCGCCGAGGTACCGGCGGAGTACGCCGGCAAGCCGTGGGCCCGACTCGGTGTCGACGTCGACGCCGACTTCGAGCCGATCTACGTGGTCAACGCGGACAAGAAGTCCCAGGTCGCGAAGCTGAAGAAGCTCCTCAAGGACGCCGACGAACTCTTCCTCGCGACCGACGAGGACCGCGAGGGCGAGGCCATCGCGTGGCACCTCCTCGAAGTGCTCAAGCCCAAGGTGCCGGTGCACCGCATGGTGTTCCACGAGATCACCAAGGACGCGATCCGCACCGCGGTGAACAACCCGCGTGAGCTGAACCAGCGACTGGTCGACGCGCAGGAGACCCGCCGCATCCTCGACCGCCTCTACGGCTACGAGGTCTCGCCGGTCCTGTGGAAGAAGGTCGGTCCGCGCCTGTCGGCCGGCCGGGTGCAGTCGGTGGCCACCCGCCTGGTGGTCGAGCGCGAGCGGGAGCGCCGCGCGTTCACCTCCGCCTCGTACTGGGACCTGCTGGGCGTGTTCGGCACCGGCCGGGCGGGCGACCCCACCGACCCGAGCACGATGAACGCGCGCCTGGTCTCGCTGGACGGCAAGCGGGTCGCCTCCGGCCGCGACTTCGGCCCGGACGGCAAGCTCAAGAACGCCGGTGTGCTCCAGTTGGAGGAGGCCGGCGCCCGGGCGCTGAGCGCCGCGCTGGAATCCGCGTCGTTCACCGTGCGCGCCGTCGAGCGCAAGCCCTACCGCCGCTCCCCGTACGCCCCCTTCCGCACGACCACCCTCCAGCAGGAGGCCTCGCGCAAGCTCGGCTACGGCGCCAAGCGCACCATGCAGATCGCCCAGAAGCTGTACGAGAACGGCTTCATCACCTACATGCGTACCGACTCCACCACGCTGTCCGAGACGGCCGTCACGGCCGCCCGGGCGCAGGTGCGGGAGCTGTACGGCGCCGAGTACGTGCCGGACGCGCCACGTGTCTACGCGGGCAAGGTCAAGAACGCCCAGGAGGCGCACGAGGCGATCCGACCCTCGGGCGAGAGCTTCCGCACGCCGGCCGAGACCGGGCTCTCCGGCGACGAGTTCCGGCTGTACGAGCTGATCTGGATGCGCACCGTCGCGTCGCAGATGAAGGACGCGGTCGGCCAGTCGGTGACCGTGCGCATCGGCGGCCTCGCCCAGGGCGCGGACCTGCCCGGGCGCGACGCGGAGTTCACCGCGAGCGGCAAGATCATCACCTTCCACGGCTTCCTCAAGGCCTACGTGGAGGGCTCGGACGACCCGGACGCGGAGCTGGACGACCGCGAGCGGCGGCTGCCGATGGTCACCGAGGGCGACGCCCTCAGCGCCGACGAGCTCACCCCGGAGGGCCACGCGACCAAGCCGCCGGCCCGCTACACCGAGGCGTCGCTGATCAAGGAGCTGGAGGACCGGGAGATCGGTCGCCCGTCGACGTTCGCGTCGATCGTCGGCACCATCCTGGACCGCGGCTACACCTTCAAGAAGGGCACCGCGCTGGTGCCCTCCTTCCTCGCCTTCGCCGTGGTCGGCCTGCTGGAGGGCCACTTCGCCACGCTGGTCGACTACGACTTCACCGCGAAGATGGAGGACGACCTCGACCGGATCGCGCGCGGCGAGACCGAGGCCGTGCCGTGGCTGCGCAGGTTCTACTTCGGCGACGAGAGCCGGCCGGACGAGGACCACCTCGGCGGCCTCAAGGCCCTGGTCACCGACCTCAGCTCGATCGACGCCCGCGAGGTCAACTCGTTCCCGGTCGGCGAGGGCATCGTGTTGCGGGTGGGCCGGTACGGCCCCTACGTCGAGCGCGGCGAGCGGCGCGCGGACGTGCCGGACGACCTGCCGCCGGACGAGCTGACCGTGGCCAAGGCCGAGGAACTGCTCGACAAGCCCAGCGGCGACCACGAGCTGGGCATCGACCCGGTCAGCGGCCACATGATCGTGGCCAAGGACGGGCGCTACGGCCCGTACGTGACCGAGGTGCTGCCCGAGCCCGAGGCGCCCGCCGCGCCGGCGGACGGCGCCAAGCCGGCCAAGAAGACCGCGAAGAAGGCCGCCGCGAAGAACGGCCCCAAGCCGCGCACGGCGTCGCTGTTCAAGTCGATGGCGCTGGACACGGTCACCCTGGAGGACGCGCTCAAGCTGTTCACGCTGCCGCGTGTGGTGGGCAAGCACCCGGAGACGGGCACCGAGATCACCGCGCAGAACGGTCGCTACGGCCCGTACCTCAAGATGGACACCGACTCGCGCTCGCTGGAGACCGAGGACCAGTTGTTCACGGTGACCCTGGACGAGGCGCTGGCCATCTACGCCCAGCCCAAGGCGCGCGGTCGGGCCGCGGCCAAGCCGCCGCTGAAGGAACTGGGCACCGACCCGGTCAGCGGCAAGGCGGTCACGGTCAAGGACGGCCGGTTCGGCCCGTACGTGACCGACGGCGAGACCAACGCGACGCTGCGGGCGGACGACTCGGTGGACACGATCACCCCCGAGCGCGGCTACGAACTGCTGGCGGACAAGCGGGCCAAGGGCCCGGCGAAGAAGACGACCAAGAAGGCGGCGGCCAAGAAGGCCCCGGCGAAGAAGGCGACGGCGACGAAGACCGCCGCGAAGAAGACGGCGGCCAAGAAGACGGCCGCCGACGGCAAGACCACGAAGTCGGCCGCCGCGAAGGCGACGGCGAGTGCCGGCGCGAAGAACGCGGCCGACAAGGCGTGAGGCGACAAGACTGAGGTAGGGATATCTCGGTACGTATCGATCAGGCGGCGCCGGCGGGATCCGGCGCCGCCTCGGTCGGTTCCGGCGACGACATCGGGCCCTGTGCTACGGTCCGCCGCCGGGGGCACGGGGGATCCGGTCGAGGTTGCCGTTTCCCGTCAGGTGACGACGTTAGGGTTCTCCGTATGACGCACGCGGAGCAGCAAGCGCCGGATTCGGCGATACCGCCCCGTCAGGTCGAACCGACAGAGGGCATCGGGGGCGTGCTGAGCATCCGCCCCTTCCGCCGCTTCTGGTTCGCGGTCGCGGCCTCCGCGCTGGGCGATTGGCTCGCGTTGCTGGCGCTGACCTCGGCCGCGCTGTGGACCGTCGAGGGCGACTACCGCAAGCACGCCACCGCCGTCGCGGTGGTGTTCGCGCTGCGGTTGTTGCCGGCGGCCGCGGTCGCCTCGGTGGCGGGCGCGATCGTGGACCACCTCGACCGGCGCTGGACGCTGGTGACGTGCGACGTGATCCGGGCCCTGGTGCTCGTGTCCGTGCCGTTCGTGGACAAGATGTGGTGGGTCTGGGGCGCGACGGCGGCGATCGGTGTGTTCGGCGCACTCGCCGGACCCGCCCGGGACGCCACCGTGCCCAACCTGGTGCCGCGCCAACGGCTGGGCACCGCAAACCAGTTCAACCTGGTCACCTCCTACGGCGCGGCCCCGGCGGCGGCGCTGCTGTTCATCCTCGGCGCGCTGATCGGCACCGCGTTCTCGCACGACGTGTCGATGTTCGTCGAGCACCCCTCGAACCTGGCCTGCTACACCGCGGGCGCGGTGTTCCTGCTCGCCGCGGTGTTCGCCTTCCTGATCCGGATGCCCACGCGTGGGCGCTCGGTCAGCACCCGGCGGCCCAACCCGTTCAAGGTGCTCGCCGACGGGCGCAAGGTGTTCGGGCACGGTCGGACCGCGCGCGGCCTGATCGTCGGGATGATCGCGCTGTTCCTGGCGGGCGGCGCGCTGGTGGCCACCGCGCCGCTCCTGGTGGTCGGCCTGCACGCGGGCAACGCGGCTTACGGCACGGTGTTCCTGATGCTCATCGCGGGCGTCAGCGCGGGCATGTTGTGGGGCCCGCGGGTGGTGCCGGCGTTCAGCCGGCGGCGGCTGTACGGCATGGCGGTGATGTTCGCCGGACTGACCCTGCTGATCCTGGCCGCGGTCGCCAACGTGGTGGTGGCCGCGGTACTGGCCGCCGTGCTCGGGATGTTCGCGGGCGTCGCGTGGGTCACCGGATACACCATGTACGGCCTGGACTTCGGCGAGGACCTGCGGGCCCGGGCGTTCGCGTTCGCCCAACTGATCGTGCGGATCGTGCTGTTCGTGGCGCTGGTCGCCGGGCCGATCGCCGCGGGCTACGTGGGCACGCACTCGTGGGTGATCGCGGACCGGTTCACCTTCGACTACAGCGGGGCCGCGCTGGTGCTGGCCGGCGCCGGCGCGCTCGTGGTGATCCTGGGCTGGGTCGCGCTGTTGAGCGTGGACGACCGGCGCGGGGTGCCGATCCTGCGCGACCTTGCCGCGGCGACCCGCAACGAGGACCACATCACCGGCCGACCGGCCGGGGCCACCGGCTTCTTCATCGCCCTGGAGGGCGGCGAGGGCGCGGGCAAGTCGACCCAGGCCAACGCGATCGCGGCCTGGATCCGGGCCAAGGGGCACGAGGTCGTGGTCACCCGCGAGCCCGGCGCGACCGAGGTCGGCAAGCGGCTGCGCGCGATGTTGCTCGACCTGGACGGCGATCCGGTCGACCCGCGCACCGAGGCGCTGCTGTACGCGGCGGACCGGGCCGAGCACGTGCAGACCGTGATCCTGCCCGCGCTGCGGCGCGGCGCGATCGTGATCAGCGACCGCTACATCGACTCCTCGATCGCCTACCAGGGCGCCGGCCGCGGCCTGGGCGCGCGGGAGATCGGCCGGGTCTCGCGCTGGGCCACCGACGGGCTGCTGCCCGACCTGACCATCCTGCTCGACCTGGACCCGGCGGTGGGCCACAGCCGGTTCACCGAGGCGCCCGACCGGCTGGAGTCCGAGCCGCGCGACTTCCACCTGTTGGTGCGGCACGCGTTCCTGGACCTGGCCGCGCACGACCCCGACCGCTACCTGGTGGTGGACGCCGACCAGGAGCCGGACGCGGTCACCACCCCGATCCGGCACCGGCTCGACCGCGAACTGCCGCTGTCCGAGCAGGAGAAGCGCCAGGCGCTCGAACTGGCCAAGCGCATGCGCGAGGAGGACGCCCGGCGCAAGGCCGAGCAGGCCGCCCGGGACGCGGAGAAGGCCGCGCTGATCGCCCGACTGCGGGCGGAGAGCGAGGAGCGCCAGCGCCAGGCCGAACAGGCCCGGCTGGAGGAGGAGTCCGCGCGGCTGGCCGAGGAGGAGCAGCGGTACGCCGAGGAGCAGGCCCGGCGCACCGCCGCCGAGGCGGACGAGCGGGCCCGGGCCGCGGCCGAGGCGGCCGAGGAGGCCCGGCTGCACGCCGAGGCGGAGCGCCGCCGGCTCGCGCAGGAGGCCGAGCGTCGGGCCGAGGAGCAGCAGCGGGTCGCCGAGGACGCCAAGACCCGGGCCGAGGAGGCCCGGGTGCGCGCCGAGGAGGAGGCCGAGCGTCGCGACGAACAGCGCCGCCGGTTGGAGGAGGCGTCCGCGCTTCAGGCCGAGCAGGCCCGGGCCAGTGCCGAGGAGGAGCGCGAGGCCGAGCTGGAGCGGCAGCGGTTGGCCGAGGAGGAGCGCGACCGGGTGCAGGCCGCGGCGGCGCGCGACGTCGAGCGCATGCGCGCCGAGGAGGCGATCCGGGTCGCCGACGAGCGCCGGGCCGCCGAGGAGCGCCGCCGGGCGGAGGACGCGCTGCGCCGTGCGGAGTCGGACCGTCGCCGGGCCGAGCGGGAGGCGTCGCGGGCGGCCGAGGCCGCGGCGTCGGCCCAGGCCCGCGCCGCGCAGGAGGCCGCCGCGCTGGCCGCGGAGGCGGGCCCGGGCCGGGGCGGCGACCTGACCGAGACGCCGGTGCACGGCGTTCGGCGGCCGGACCCGTCCATGGCGGACACGCCCGTACACGGCATCGCCAAGCCGGCCGCGGACGACGCCGACACCACCGAGTTGCAGCAGATCCGACTGCGCGAGGCGGCCGAGGACACCCGGGAGATCCCGAGGTTGAGCCTGGACGAGACGCACGCGTTGCCCACGCTGGTGCCGCCGCCGGCCGCGCCGAGCGATCACACGCTGGCCGACGATCTGCTCGGGCCGTGGACGGGTGGTCCGGAGGCGTCCGAGGCGGACGAGGCACAGGCGGGTGCGTCCGAGGACGAGCCGGCCGAGCCGGGGCGCAAGCGGCGCTGGCGGCGCAACAAGGACTGACGCCGGCAGGGGACTCCGCCGGTTCGCCCGTCCGCCGGGCGGCCGGGTCCGTCCGGGGGTGACGTGGCCTCGATTGTCACGTCACCCCGGTACGGTCGTACCGGGCACACCGGAACGAGGAGACAAGAGCGCGTGACCGTCTGGGACGACCTCGTCGGGCAGGATCGCGTCGCCGAGCAACTGCGCACCGCGGCGGGCGCCGCGCGTGCGGTGCTCGCGGGCGAGGGCGTCGGCGGGATGACCCACGCGTGGTTGTTCACCGGACCGCCGGGGGTCGGCACGGCGACCGCCGCGCGTGCGTTCGCGGCGGCGTTGCAGTGCGTCAGCCCGGACCTGGCCCTGGGCGCCGAGCCCGGCTGCGGGCACTGCGACGGTTGCCACACCACGCTCACCGGGACCCACGCGGACGTCGACGTGATCGCCACCGAACTGTTGTCGATCGGCGTCAAGGAGACCCGCGACCTGGTCCGGCGCGCGGTCATGACGCCGGCGGGCGGACGCTGGCAGGTGATCATCCTGGAGGACGCGGGCCGGCTCACCGAGGGCGCGGGCAACGTACTGCTCAAGGCGATCGAGGAACCCGCCGACCGCACCGTGTGGTTGTTGTGCGCACCGTCCCTGGAGGACGCGCTGCCGACGATCCGCTCGCGCTGTCGCAATGTGGCCCTGCGCACGCCGCCCGCAGGCGCGGTGGCCGATCTGCTGATGCGGCGGGACGGTATCGACCCGGCGATGGCCGCGTTCGCCGCGGCCGCGTCCGGCGGCGACATCAAGAGCGCACGCCGGTTGGCCCTGGACGAACAGGCCCGCGGGCGCCGCGCCGACGTGTTGCGGATCCCGATGGTGGTCGGTGACATCGGCCTGGCGATGGCCGCCGCACAACGACTGGTGGACGCGGCCGCCGAGGACGCGAAGCAGGTCGCGGCGGACCTGGACGGCCGGGAAACCGAGGACCTGCGGGCCGCGCTGGGCGCGGTCGGCGGCGGCCGGATGCCCAGCGGCACGGCCGGCGTGATGAAGGAACTGGAGAACAAGCAGAAGAAGCGGGCCACCCGCACCCAGCGGGACTGCCTGGACCGGGCGCTGGTGGACCTGACCGCCTTCTACCGGGACGTACTGGCGCTGCAACTGCGCGCCGCCGTGCCCTTGGCCAACGACGTGTTGCGCGCCGACCTGGACACGATCGCCCGCGGCTCCACGCCGGAGGCGACGCTGCGTCGGATCGAGGCGATCCTGGCCTGCCGTCGGGCGATCGACGCGAACGTGGCCCCGCTGCTCGCGGTCGAGGCGATGGTGTTGACCCTGCGCACGGGGTGAGGCCCGGCGGCCCGTTCGCCCGGCCGGGCGCCCGCTCGGTGGGTGGGTCGACGGCATCGTTCGGTTGTTTGTACGTGTGTTCGGTTCGGTCCTTCACTCCTTGGAGCGGAGGTGTCCTTCGGACGGAACCCGGAACCCCCACTCGGACGTCATCGTGGGAGAGTTCGCGGGAACATTGTGGCTGGTGAGGTTCGGAAGGACGGTGCGGGGTTGCGTTCCGTGACCAGGACGCTCAAAGGTCTGCTGATCGCGGTGACCCTCGGGGCGGTTGTCGTTCTCGTGCTGAGGGCGCGCAAGTCGCGTGCGGCGGCCGATCCGGTCGAGAGCCTTTCGCCGGGTGATGCGACGGCCGACGCAAAGGCCGATTCGAAGGCTTACCTGAAGGCCCAACAGCGGCCCCGGGCCGTCGCGTTGCCGCCGGCCGACGGGCGGGGCGGCGAGTCCGGGCAACCGGTGCCGACCGCGCCGACCACCCGGGCAGTGCCGACCGCACGGGTCCGGTCGGCGGAGCCGACGGGCGGGTCCGAGCCGACGAGCGCCGCGGCGCCGGGCCCGGGTCGGGTCGAGGCGCCGCTGCCGTTCGCGCCGGTGGAGCTCACCTCCTCGGCGCCTGCGGCGCTGACTCGACACGAGCCGATGCGGGTCCCCGAGCCCCGGCCGATCGGGGCCGACCCGGCGTCCGTTCGGCGCAGGCGTGGGGTGCGTTCGCCGCTGGGCATCGGACTGCTCGCGCTGGTCGTGGTCGGGGCGGGCGTCGGCGGCACCTTCGCGTACAAGGGGATCGCCGACGACGACAAGCAGAACGTCGCGTCCTCCACCAAGGCCGATCCGTCGGCCGAACCGTCCGGCACCACGTCGGGACGACCCAAGGCCGCGCCGCAGAACTTCACCAAGGTGGGCACCAAGTCCGGTGGCACGCTGAACAGGATGAGTCTGGCGGGCGGCCGGTCCGGGGTCACCGCCGATGTGTGGGTCTGGCTGCCGCCGGGCTACGACACGCCCGCCAACCAGGGCCGCAGCTACCCCGTCCTGGTGGCCCAGTCGGCCCTGCCGGGCATCGAGTCGAACAGCTTCGTGGACGACTCGGTGGCGTTCCTGCCCAAGCTCGTCGCGGGCATCGAGACCGGCACCGTTCCGCCGTACATCGTGGTCGCGCCCGAGCTGATGCCGTACCCGAAGTCGGACGCGGACGCCGGTCGGACGGCGGCCAAGGACACCGAGTGCAGCGACGTGCCGAACCGGCCCAGGATGGCCACCTTCCACAACGAGGACGTGCGCGAGGCGGTGCTGGCGACCTTCCGCGCGAGCGCCGACCGCGCCTCGTGGGCGCTGATCGGCGACGGCTCGGGCGGCCTGTGCGCGGTCAAGTACGCGTTGCAGTACCCGCAGTACTACGCGGCGGCGGTCAGCCTGTCCGGCCGGACCACGCTCAAGTCCCCGCTGTGGGACCTCGATGCGGCGACGAAGGCGGCCAAGGCGGCGAACGAGCCGGTCAAGCTGCTCGACGCGCGGCCCGACGTACAGATCCTGCTCTCCGGTCAGACCGGCGGCAGCGAATTCGCCGCGAAGGCCAAGGCGCCGACCGCGGTCAAGGCGATCACGGGCTCGGGCGGGGCCTCCGGCGACATAGTGCGTCAGCTCCCGGAAGCGCTCACCTTCCTCGGCCGCAACACGCGGACCCCGGCGGCGTGACGCGGCGCGGGACCGGGCCGGGAACCCTGCGGTGCGGGATCGCGGCCCGGGTCCGGCGCGTACCGCTCGTGCGTGACTTTTCGTTCGATGGTAGGCAGTACGCGTGATACGAATATCCCGGGTGGGACTCCTCGGCCGCGCGGTTCCGATCGCGCTCGCCGTCGCGACAGTCGCGAGTTGTACGGTCGCGTCCGATCTCGGTGATGCCGCGGGGGGTGCTCGGCCCAATGCGGTCGGGCCCACCGCGGCCGGCGCCAAGGGGCCGGCCACGCCCGGGGACCCCGATCCCCGACTGGCGCGGTTCTACACCCAGCAGCCGACCTGGAAGGCGTGCGAGAGCGACGACGCCGACCAGCGCAGCCAGGCCAAGGCGTTTCGTTGCACGACGTTCACCGTGCCGCTCGACTACTCCCGGCCGACCGGCAAGACCATCGACATCGCGGTCACCCGCAAGACCGCCGCCAAGCCCGGACAGCGGATCGGTTCGTTGTTGCTCAACCCCGGCGGTCCGGGCGGCTCCGGCGTCGAGGCGGCGTGGTGGATGGCCGACGACACCATCGGCAAGCCGGTCCAGGACGCCTACGACCTGATCGGCTTCGACCCGCGCGGGGTCGACCGCAGCGCGCCGGTGAAGTGCATGACCGACGCCGAGCGGGACGCGTACGTGGCCGAGGACCTGCCCGAGGACCCGGCTCGGGCCGAGGCGCGCTCCAAGGAACGGGACCGGACCTACGCGGCGGAGTGCCAGAGCCGCTCCGGCGAACTGCTGCCCTTCGTCGGCACCGACAACGCCGCCCGCGACATGGACGTGCTGCGCGCGGCCCTGGGCGACGAGAAGCTCAACTACCTCGGCTTCTCCTACGGCACCTACCTGGGCGCCACCTACGCGGAACGTTTCCCGACCCACACCGGTCGACTGGTCCTGGACGGCGCGGTGGACCCGGCCGCGGACAACCTGAGCGCGTCGGTCGAGCAGCAGGTGGGCTTCGACCGGTCGTTGCGTCGATTCGCCGAGGACTGCGCCGGGCGTTCCGGCTGTGCGCTGGGCGGCGATCCCAAGACCGCGCCGACCAGGGCCGCCGACTTCCTCGACGGTCTCCAGGAGAACCCGCTCACCGGCCGGGGCGGCCGCAAGCTCACCTCCAGCATGGGTTGGACCGGGGTGATCAGCCTGCTCTACGGCGACAAGGACACCGCGTGGAAGTACCTGCGCGACGCGCTCGCGGACGCGATCGTGCGCAAGTCGCCGGACGCCCTGCTCTTCTACGCCGACAACTACAACGGGCGGGACGAGGAAGGGCACTACGACAACAGCTCGGACGCGTTCATCGCGATCGGCTGTGCGGACGGGTCCGGGGACGCTCCGACGCCGGCGCAGGTGCAGGCCGCGCTGACCCGACTCAAGGCCGAGGCGCCGCTGCTGTCGCGCGATGTCACCGCCGAGGATCTGACCGGACAGAGCTGCGAGGACTGGCCGTTCAAGTCGCCGACGAAGCCGCACGCGATCCGCGCGCAGGGCAGCGCGCCGATCCTGGTGGTCGGTACGACGGGTGACCCGGCCACGCCGTACGCCTCGGCGGAGAAGCTGGCGGGCCAGCTCGCCGACGCGACGCTGCTGACCTTCGAGGGCGAGGGGCACACCGCGTACGGCGGCAACAGCGCGTGTGTGGACGGGGCGGTGGAGGGGTTCCTGCTGCGGGGGACGATGCCGGCCAAGGGGAAGCGGTGTAGTTGATCGGCGGTCGGGCGTGGCGTGGGTGCTTCGTCGGGGGGGCGAGGCGTCGGGTCGTCGCGTCGTTGGGGTGTATCGCGGGGTTGCGTGGTTACCCTCCCCAGGGGGTGCACGCCGCGCGGTGCGTGGTGCACGGGTTCCACCGGGCTAGTCGAGGAGCGGGTCGCATGATGCGGGGTTCGTGCGCGAGGGTCGTGGCGGCGGCGATCGGCCTGTTCCTGGTGGCGGGATGCGGCTCGGGATCGTCGGCGAAGTCGCCGGACCGGGTCGCGGACACGGCGAAGGCGCCCGCGACCGGCGACCCGGACGGCAAGGCGATCGACCAGGCACCGCCGACCGCGGCGGTCGAGCCGATCGGGTGGACCGCGTGTACCGGCGGCTTCCAGTGCGGCACGCTCCAGGTGCCGCTGGACCACGCCAAGCCGGACGGGCCGAAGATCAAGCTCGCGGTGATCAGGAAGCCCGCCGTCGGCGCGAATCGCATCGGCTCGCTGGTACTCAACCCGGGCGGCCCCGGTGGCTCCGGCCTGGACTTCGCGCAGTACGCGGCCACCAGGTATCCGGCCGAACTGCGCAAGCGGTTCGACATCGTCGGCTTCGACCCGCGCGGCGTCGGTCGCAGTACCGCGATCGGCTGCCTGAGCGACAACGCGATGGACACCTTCACCCAGCTCGACGCGACGCCGGACACTCCCGACGAGGAACAGGCGTGGCTGGACGGCACCGGCGCGTACGGGCGGGCCTGCGAGGCCGCCTCGGGCGACCTCCTGGGCCACGTCAGCACCGTGGACGCGGCACGCGACATGGACCTGCTGCGGGCGGCCCTCGGCGACGCGAAGCTCTACTACCTGGGCGCGTCGTACGGGACCTTCCTCGGGGCGACGTACGCCGAGCTGTACCCCAAGCGGGTCGGCCGGCTGGTCCTGGACGGCGCGATGGATCCGAGCCAGCCGGCGGTGGCCGCCAACAAGGTGCAGGGCGGTGGCTTCGAGACCGCGCTGGCGGCGTTCCTGGACAACTGCGTCGGCGGCGGCTCGTGCTCCCTCGGCGCGACCCGCGAGGCCGGACTGGCCAGGATCCGCGGCCTGCTCCAACAGCTCGACGCCCGCCCGCTGTCCGGCGACGGGACCCGCAGGGTCACCGAGTCGATCGCGACCACGGGCATCCTGTCGCCGCTGTACTCCAAGGACCAGTGGCCGGATCTGCGACAGGCGCTGGAGGCCGCGCTGCGCGGCGACGGGCAGCCGCTGCTCGAACTCAACGACCAGTACTACGAGCGTGGTCCGGACGGAAAGTACAAGAACCTGATGGCCGCCAACGCGGCGGTGAACTGCCTGGACGCGCCGCCGGCCGCGACGTCCCGCGAGGACGTCGAGCGGGAGCTGCCCGGCTACCTGGCCGACTCGCCGACCTTCGGCCGCAACCTCGCCTGGGCGGGCCTGACCTGCGCCTCCTGGCCGACCCCGCCGACCGGCCGGCCGCACCCGATCAGGGCCGAGGGCGCCGCCCCGATCCTGGTCGTCGGCACCACCCGCGACCCGGCCACGCCGTACTCCTGGGCCCAGTCCCTGGCCGGCCAACTGGCCTCCGGCAGCCTCCTGACCTACGACGGCGACGGCCACACCGCCTTCGGCCGAGGCAGCGACTGCGTCGACCGCACGGTGGTCGACTACCTCACCCAGGGCACCGTCCCCACCAAGGGCAAGACCTGCCGCTGACCCCCACCAAAGCCGCGTGTGGACCACCCCGACGGGTGTGTACACTCATTCCCTGTCGCCACCTTCAAGGTGGACCGACAAGCCGCCTTAGCTCAGTCGGCTAGAGCGACGCACTCGTAATGCGTAGGTCAAGGGTTCGACTCCCTTAGGCGGCTCCTCGAAGGCCCAGGTCAGTTGGTTTCTGATCTGGGCCTTTTGCATTTTCGGGGTCGGTCCGGGCGTGATGTGTCGACGAATCGGTGCCCGGACGGGCCGGGGTATGCAAAACCCCGGCCGGGTTTCCGGCCGGGGGCGTCGTGTGTGCGGGGGTTGTTCAGCTGGGGCGAATGGCCGCGTAGAAGGGCATCGAGTCGAGCGGGGCCTTGGTTACGTTCTTGCCCGGTCGCGGGGCGTGCACGATCTGGCCGTTGCCGATGTACATGCCCACGTGCGAGTTGTCCGAGAAGTAGAACACCAGGTCGCCCGGCTGGAGGGCGCTCTTGGCGATCCTGGGACCGTCGTTGACCTGGGTCCAGGTGGTGCGGCTGAGCGAGACGTTCGCCGCCCTCCAGGACGCCTGGGTCAGCCCCGAGCAGTCGTACGAGCCGGGACCCACGCCCCGGGGCGCGTACGGCTTGCCGATCTGCGCCAGCGCGAAGTTGATCGCGGCCTGGGCCCGGCCGGAGGCCGGGATGTTGGTCGCCGGCGGCGGCGAGTCCGGCTTGTCCCGCGAGCTGCGGTCGGCGTCGCTTCGCGCACCGGTGTCGTTCTTGTGCTCGTTCGAGTTGAGGATCTCGTCCTGCTGCTTCTTGTCCAGCGTGTTCAGCAGCCGCTGGGCCTCGGCGAGCTTGGTCTGGATCTCGTTCTTGTGCGTGTTCAGCTCGGTGCGCAGCTTTTCCAGCGCGGAGAGCTGGGCGGTGGCCTCGGTGCGGTCCTGCTGGAGGACGCGGGCCTGCGCCGCGATCTGCTTCAGCTTGGCGGCCTGCTGGCCGTCGAGCTGGGACATCATCTGCGACTTCTGCAGGTAGCCCTCGGGGTCGCCGCTGAGCGCGAGCGAGAGCGACGGGGGCAGGCCGCCGGTGCGGTACTGGTTGGCCGCCAGGACACCGATCTGGTCGCGCAGGGTGTTGAGCGCGGCCTGTTCCTCGGTGATCCGGGCCTGGGTCCGGCTCGCCGTGCCCTGCTGCTTGGTGATCTGCTCGTCGACGCCGTTGGCGGCTTCGGTGGCCTTGATCACTTCGCTGTGCAGTTGGTTGACGCGATCCTTGGTCTGCTGGAACGACTGCGCGGGGTCGGCGCTCGCGGTGCCGGCGAAGGTCATCACGCCGGTCATCGTCGCCGCGGCCGTGACGACGGTCGCTGCGGTACGCACGGCGGTGCGCGGCTTGGGCTTGCGGTGCTGCCCGGATCGACGTTGGGTCGCCACTGGTGGCGGGTCTCCTTCCTCGGCCGCCTACCGGGTTAGCTGACGGGTTCGGGCGGAAGAAGACGCCCTACGGTGCCGAGGCACCGATTCACCCCAGGGACTGCGAGGGTCCCCGGTTCCGGCTTCGCGTCGCAACGACGGCGATCACTCACCGTCACCAAAACTCGTCCCCGAATTCGGCGGAGGCGATCGTGTCGACCGGGATGGCCGACGTCGAACCGATCGCCTTATCGCAGAACGATAGTCACAGGGGTGTCACGGTCGGCACCGGGAGCCTCTGCATTGCCAAAACTTTACCAAGACTTCCGTTTCATTCTCCGCTTATTACGGGAAAAGCGCGTGGATGCCCGAAAATCGATCTTGGACCGATTTGGCAATGATTGGCGGCGTGGATCAGCCGCCGGCCCAACTCCATCGATGTCACCGAACGTGAGAAATTGGTCGTCCGCAGAGCTGTGGGCCGCAGGGGTTGTCGCGTCGGCTTCGGGGCCGCGGCGGTGCGCGATAAAGCCGAAGCCACGCGCCGCGAACGCGGTTCACGGTGTGGGTGTTTCGGAGTCGTCGATCGTCCGATGGGCCTTATGGGGACGGCTGTTCGGGTGACTGGTGCGTCGGACTGCCGGCACTGAATACTTACTGCGGCCGGGGGGCCGAGGTGGGGTGCCTCCTGTGCGTATCCGCTTCGGAGGTACGTCTGCATGCAGAGTTCGCGAACGGCCGGAGTTGCGCAGCCTGGCAGTGGGGACGACGCGGCGCTCGCGCGATTGAGGGGCGTCCTGGGCGGTTGGCGGGACTCGCTGCTCGACCTGGGCGGGCGGAACCGGCTGTTGAACTTCCGGCACACCCGCATCGCCACTCTGGAGGTCGTCGCGCCGGACGCCGCCGCCGTGTTGGCCGGATTCGCTCGCGGCTGGCCGTTCGCTCCCGTCGAGTCCGACGGACGGGTCGAGGCAGGCACGGAGGCGGAGGAGGCCGAACCGGGCACCGAGACCTTCCTCGCGTACGACCTGGGTTCGGAGGCGGGCCGCACCGGTCGTGCCGACGGCCTGGTGACCCGGAAGAACACGCAGGCGGGGCTGGACGCGTCGCTCTACCAACTGCGGCAGAAGTCGGGTCAGATGTACATCGACTACGGCTTGTGGGTGCTCTGGCTGGGCGTCGGCATGTTGGAGTGGCGGGAGGCGGGCGCCGCGGAGACGTGCTTTGCTCCGCTGCTGCTCGTACCTGTGGAGCTTCGTCGGGACGCACGGAGGCAGACGCGACTGCACCTGGCGGAGGACCAGGACCGGATCCACAATCCCGCGCTCGCGGTCAAGTTGGAGCAGTTGGGTGTCGACTGGAGCACGGTGGCCGACTGCGACGTGCTCGATTCCGACGCGGTCCTGTCGGCAGCCCGGGAGGTCGCGGGCACGCAGCAGGGTTGGTCGGTCGAGGACCGCGTGGTGCTCGGCCTCTTCTCGTCGCACAAGGAGGCCATGTACCAGGACCTCCAGCAGAACGAGGAGCGCATCCTGGCCCATCCGCTGGTGCGAGCCGTCGGCCTCGGCCCCGACGCGGGACTGCCCGACGACCTGATCGACTTCGAGCCGCCCGAGATCGACCGCATCGACGAGATCCAACTGCCCGAGCGGACCCCGCTCGTGCTGAACGCGGACTCCTCGCAGCGGCAGTGCATCGCGGCCGCGCTGGACGGGCGTTCCTTCGTGATGAGCGGTCCGCCCGGTACCGGCAAGAGCCAGACGATCACCAACATGATCGCCGCACTCATGCATGCCGGCCGGTCCGTTCTGTTCGTCAGCGAGAAGGCCGCGGCGCTCGACGTCGTCCGTAATCGGCTCCGAGGTGTCGGCCTCGGGGACTTCGTAATGGCCCTGCACAGCGGTGACACCGGCAAGAAGGCGGTGGCGACCGAGCTGGAGCGGGTGCTGACCACCGAGGTACGGATCACCGGGGCGGCCGAGCACGAACTCGATCGGGCCCGTCGCCTGCGCGAGGAGCTGTCCGCCTATGCGGCGGCGATGAACCACACTCGTGAACCGCTCGGCCGTTCCCTGCACGACGTCCTGGGCCGCCTGGTGCTGCTGGAGCAGGCGGACACGCCGCAACTCACCCTCGGCGCGCGGAGCACCGACACGATCCGCCGACTCGAAGCCGGACACCTGGGGTCGATCGTGGCGGCGGCGGGCGCCGTCGGACGGGCCTGGCGGCCGGCGGCGGAACGTGAGGCGTTCGTCTGGCGCGGGTTGAAGAGGGACTCCGCTCCCACCGCTGTGCTCGCCGAGGCCGCCGAGGCACTCGCCGACCTGGGTACGGCTGCCGAGCGTCGTCCGTTCGGGGCCACCATTCCCCAACCGTGCGCCGTGCCCGACCTACGCAGGGTCGTGACCACGTTGGAGGCGGGCCTGCCCGGACGAGACCCGGCCGCGGTCGGCACCGCCGGTGCCGGGCTCTCGGACGATCCCTCCGCCGGGTTTGCGCGGTTGGCCGAGCTGTTCGCACTGCCCGAGCCGCAGAGCATGCAGGCCGCCTTCGGCCTGCTGCAACTCGTCGATCTGACCTCCGCGGCCCGACGGCCGCCCGCACGATGGTTCGACGAGGACGGGCTGCGCGCGGCACATCGAGCGGCCGGGGAGTTGCAGGTCGCGTTTGCCGCCTGCGCGGTCGCGCGTGCGGCAGCGGAGGACGTCTTCGGTGAACAGGTCCTGCAAGCAGAGGAGTTGCCTGCCCTGATCGGGAGGTTCGCCGAGCAGCACCGGGGTGTGTTCGGGCGGCTGTCCTCCCGGTATCGCGAGGATCGCGCGGCGGCGGTCGCGCTCACCCGCGCCGGTTGGCACAAGACCGTGCCCCAACGCCTGACCGACGCCCTGGCCTGGCACGACGCCGCGGCCGAGGTCACTCGGCTGATGACTCTGCATCAGGAGGCGCTGGGCCCCTGCCTTCCGCGCGGCGCGGACGACCTGCCGTCCCTGCGGGCGGTGCTGGACATCGCGGACCGAATCGCCGAACTCACCCGAGGCATCGGTCGGCGGGACATTCTGGTGTCCCGTCTGGCCGACGGCGTCGAGTTCGACCCGGTGCCGGGACTGGTGGCTCGGGACGTCCGTGGCGCGTTGGGACACTGGTGCGACGTCGCGACGCTGCGTATCGCGCGCTGGGCGCAGTCCTCGACAGCGCTGCTCGACCTCTTCGAGGAACCTCGTCGGGTCGGGTTGTCCGCCGCCCTGCTGGGCACCTTCGATCAGGCCCGGCAGGCCGTCGACGAGCTCCGGGACGACCCGCGCGGCCCGGAGGAATGGCAGGCCCACCGCGCCGGACTGGACGTGCTGGCCCGGCACGGTGTCGAGGAACTCGTTCCTCGTGCCGTCGAACGAGGCGTTCTTCCCGAGCAGTTGCCCGACGTCGTCGAACAGGCGGTGCTGAAGTGCTGGGCGGACGATCTGCTCGGTACGGATCCCCGCCTCACCACCACTCGTTCGGCGGACCTGGACGCCCGGGTGGCCGACTTCCGGGAGGCGGATCGTCGGCTCGTCGCCGCCGCGAGCGGAGCCGTGATCGAGGCATGCAACGCGCGCCGCCCACGCCGTTTCAGTGGCGGGCCGGCCCTGGTGATCAAGCAACAGGCGGAGCTGAAGCGTCGTCACATGCCGGTGCGGGAACTGCTCGGTCGCACCCGCGAAGTCGTTCGGCTGATCAAGCCGTGCTTCATGATGAGTCCGTTGACGGTGAGCCAATTCCTGCCCCCGGACTATCACTTCGACGTGGTGATCTTCGACGAGGCGTCACAGGTGCGCCCGGCCGACGCGATCAATTGCGTGTACCGGGCGGGCTCGCTGATCGTGGCGGGCGACGAGAAGCAGTTGCCGCCGACATCCTTCTTCGACTCGTCGGTGGAGGACGATTCCGACCAATACGACGAGGAGGCTCCGCACAGCTTCGAGTCCCTGCTGCACGCCTGCAAGGCGGGTGCACTGCGCGAGTTGTCGCTGCGCTGGCACTACCGAAGCCGGCACGAGGACCTGATCACGTTCAGCAACAGGTCGTTCTACGGCAACTCCATGGTGACGTTTCCCGGGGCGCTGGACCACGGCAACGACATCGGTGTCGAGTACTTCCACGCGCACGGTGTCTACGACCGCGGCGGACGGCGGGACAACCGCCTGGAAGCGGAGATGGTCGCCCGGCGGGTCATCCACCACTTCGACACCCGACCCGGCCGCACGCTGGGCGTCGTCGCCCTGTCCCAGGCTCAGGCCGCGGCCATCGATCAGTCCGTTCAACAGGCCCGGTTGCTGCGTCCCGACCTGGACCACTGCTTCACCGAGGATCGGCTCGACGGGTTCTTCGTCAAGAACCTCGAATCGGTCCAAGGCGACGAGCGGGACGTGATGATCATGTCGATCGGGTACGGCCCTGACGAGAACGCCAAGTTCGGCACGAACTTCGGGCCGATCAACAAGGGTGGTGGTTGGCGCCGCCTCAACGTCGCCGTCACCCGGGCGCGCTTGCGCATGGAGGTCGTCGCCTCCTTCCGCGCCGGCAGCCTGGCCGATGGCACGAACGAGAGTGTTCAGCACCTCAAGCGGTATCTGGACTACGCGGAGAACGGCCCGGCCGTCCTCGCGCAGGATGTGATCCAGGCCGACGCCGAACCGGACAGCCCCTTCGAGGAGTCGGTGCTGCAGGTGCTGCGCGACTGGGGCCATTGCGTGCAGCCGCAGGTCGGGGTCGCCGGATACCGCATCGACATGGGGGTACGGCATCCGGAGTTCCCCGGTTCCTACGCCCTGGGCATCGAGTGCGACGGTGCGATGTACCACTCGTCGAGGACGGCTCGGGATCGCGATCGGCTGCGGGAGGAGGTGCTTGCCGGGTTGGGCTGGCGGCTCCACCGCATCTGGGGCACCGACTGGTATCGCGGGCGGGCCGCCGCCGAGGCGAGATTGCGCGCCGCGGTCGAGGCGGCGATCGAACGGGGACCGATGTCGACGACCACCGCGGCCAGGCCGGCGACGTCCGCTGCCGGGGACGAGCCGGACCGTGTCCCGGACGTGGGGCCGCCGGTCCGGCTCCCCGACACCTCGACCTCCTCCGATGTTCCCGGCCCGCGGAACGGCATGTCGCCGACCGTCCCGGCACCCGTGGAGCATGAGCGGGTCCCGGTCGACACCGAGCCCGACCGGCCGTGGAGTTCCCGGTACGAGGTGTGCGTGTCGATCGCCGGCTCGCCGTACGAACTGCACACCCCGGAGGCCCGCCCCGCGCTGCGCGACATCCTGACCCGGGTCGTCGGGGTCGAGGGGCCCATCCACGAGGAGTTGTTGGTGCAGCGCGCGCGGGAGGCCTGGGGGGTGGCCCGGGCGGGCGCCCGGATCCGTGAAAACGTGCAGGAAGTGGTGCGTGGTCTCGTCCGCACCGGGCGGGTCGGGGTCGACGGCGAGTTCCTGGATGTGACCGACCGGGAGCGGCCGGCCGCCCGGGTACCGGCGGAGGGCGAGGCACCGCGCAAAGCCGCGCACATCGCGCCGGCGGAAAGGCAACTGGCGCTGTACGAACTGGCCGCCGAGTGCCCGGGCATGTCTCGGGAGGAACTGGTCCGGCACGCCTGCGAGTTCTTCGGCTGGCGACGGATGGGTCGGGACATCCGCGGTTTCCTGGACTCCGACATCGACGAATTGCACCGTCGCGGTCGCCTGAAGGAGGCGGACGGATACCTCACCGCGATCGCATGACGCGAGCCGGCGGGCCCGAGGCGTCGATCGGCGCCCGGGCCCGTCGGCCGACCGGGCGACGCGCTCACCGTGGTGTCGGCGGCGAAGCGGGAACGGCCGACCTGCCCGGCGGGGTGGGCCCGTGGTGTCGGCGGATGGTGGTGAGCAGGCGGTACAGGTCGGTACCCGGGAGGGCGCCGAGGGATGGGGCCAGGAGGTAGGGCCACAGGCTGGTGGTGTGGCCGGAGAGTAGCGCCGGGCCGAGTCGGCGAGGTGGGTCAGGCCGCCCGGCGGGCGGCTTCCAGCCAGTTGCGGAATTCGCAGGCGAAGTGCCACTGGTGGCCGACGAAGACGTGCTCGGGGGCGCTCGTCGGGAACTGGATGGTCAGCCGGATCCGCAGGCCGTTCGCGCCGTCGCCGAACTCGTGCATGACGCGGGCGATTTCGGTGCCGTCGGCGAGTCGGCCGGTGCCGCCGATGCGTACCGGGTAGGTCTCGTGGCCCGGGTCGGCGATCGCGACGCCGTCGTGGAAGGTGAGGAAGAAGCGCAGCGGCCCGGAGCCGATCGTCTCGATGATCTCGACCACGCCGTCGGCGGAGTTCGCGAGGTAGTGCTCGGGGTTGGCCGCGAGCAGCGCGACCCGGTCGGCGCTGCCGAGCCGGCCCTGCCACCAGGTCAGGAAGGTGTGCGCGTCGATGCCCTCGACCTCCATCTCGGTGACCGCGGACCGCCACTCGCCGTGCGCGGTACCGGGCAACGGGGCCATTGCCTCGTCCGCGGCGAGCAGGTCGGGGGCGAGCAGTTCGCGCGTGCGCTCGTCGCCGATTCGTGCCTTGAGCAGGGCGAGCGCGGTCCGGGCGCGGTTCAGTTCCCAGTCGAGGACGTCCTGCTCCGGGTGCTCGATGCCGTCGATCACGGTGCGGATGGTGAGGGGTTCGGTGCGGGTGCCGGGGGTGCCCATAATCTGCTCCTTCCAAATCAAGCGGAGAACTTCTCTCCGGTTTGAGAACGGTAGCATAGGCGGAGAGAAACTCTCCGATTAACTCTCGGGTGTGGTCGACCCTTCCCGTACACCCCGACCAGCGAAGGACGGTGCACCATGCGCGCGGACGCGGCACGCAGCAGACGGCGGATCCTCGACGCGGCCCGGGACGTCTTCCTCGAACGCGGTCTGGAGGCGCCTTTGGACCTGATCGTGCGCCGGGCCGGCATCGGGCCCGCCACGCTGTACCGGCGCTATCCCGACCGGGAGTCGCTGGTCCGCGACCTCACCGGGGATCTGCTGGGCCGATTGGAGCTGGCCGCCGAGGAGGCGGCGACGGTGGACGACGACGCGTTCGCGGCGGTTCGGCGTTTCGTGCATGCCGCGGCCGATCTGCGGATGGGGGCGGTCATCCTGGTACTCCTCGAAGGACTGGTCGTGGACGCCGAGTTGGTTCGGATCCGGACCGCGACCGCGAGTACCGTCGAGGCGCTGATCGAGGCCGCGCACGCGGCGGGCACGCTGCGCCCCGACGTCGGCATGGGCGACCTGGTCCTGCTCTCGATCCGGCTGTCCCGCCCGCTCCCCGGCGGCCTGGACCGGCTCGACCCGGACGGCGCGGTGCTGCACCACCATCTCGATCTGGCCCTGGACGGCCTGACCACGCGCGCGGCCGGGGACGCCGCCCCGACGCCCCGCACCCCGCTGTCCTTCGAGGACCTGATCACCGCCGCCGACCGCCCGACGGTCCCCGACCGCTGAGCGGCCCGGCCACGCCTCAGCCCTGCGCCATCGCCACCGGCCCGGTCCGCAACGCCCGCCACGTGGGCAGCAACGTCGCCGCGAAGGTGAGCGCCGCCGCCGTACCGACCACCGCCGCGTAGATGCCGATCGGCCCCGTCGGCAACCACGAGTCGGTGAGCGACAGGCTGAACGGGACCACCGCCGCGGCCGCCGCGACGGTGCCCAGGATCACGCCGATCAACGTGGTGAGCGCCGCCTCGACCGCGGACATGTGCATGATCTGGGCCCGGGTCGCGCCGTTGAGGCGTTGCAGGGCGAACTCGCGGCGCCGGTTGTGCGTGGCCAGGATCAGCGAGTTGACCAGGGACAGCGCGCTGTACAGGGTCAACATGCCGATGATCAGGTAGTTGGCCCACGCCTGGGTCTTGGATTCCTCGGCGTGCGTCTCCAGCAGCGCGTCCCGGGAGGCGGCACGAACTCCCGGATGTTCCTTGGCCCATGCCCCCAGCGAGGCGACCAGACGGTCGGCGTCGGTGCCCTGTGCCGCGCGGATCAGGATCTGCGCGGGCAGCCCATCGGTGGTGTGCGGCGCGAGCAGCGACACCGGCAGCAGCAACGAGTCGTAGCCCGGCCGGCTCCCGAACAGCGCGACCACCCGAACGTCGGCCGAACTCCCGTCGCCCAGCCGCAGCCGGATCGTGTCGCCGAGCCCGCGGTGGATCGAGCGGGCCAGGCTCTCGGGCAGCGCCACGGTATTGCCGCGCAGCTCGGTCAGCGACCCGGAGGTGGCGCTCACCCCGGTGGTGGCGAGACCGAACTCGGCGTCGATGCCCTGGAGTCGCAGGCCGTGTCGACCGTCCGGCGCGGTCCGCGGCTGCTCGATGAAGCCGGCACTCGCGGTGTACGCACTCGCACTCGCGACGCCGGGAATCGTGCGCACCCGGTCGACCAGGGCCGGGTCGAGGCCGCCGCCCGCACCGGTCAACACCGCGTCGGCCCGCAGGGTTTCCGTGTACACGCGTTCGGCGTGCGTGGTCGTGGTGGTCTGCAGGTACAACTCGCCGGTGCTGATCGCCACCGCGAGCATGATCGGCGTCACCACGGCGGCCGTCCGTACCGAGGTGACCCGCGAGCCGAGCATCGCGATCCGGCCGGACTCGCCGGTCAGCGCGCCCAGCGGGCCGGACAACATCCGGGTCAGCAGCTTGGTCAGGCCGGGGGCGAGCAGGGCCAGGCCGATCGCGGCGCAGATCACCGCCGGGCCCGCGGTGCTCGCGGCCACCGGACCCTCCAGGACGTACACCGTGACCAGACTCAGAGCGGTGGCGCCGGCCAGCGCGAGCAGCGCGAACGCGAGCCGGAACCAGTTGAACCAGCGCGGCTGGAAGGCGGATTCGGCGAGTGCCTCGGTCGGCTTGGCGGTCACCGCGCGCCGCGCGCCGACGAAGCCGCCGACCAGCGCGGTCAGCAGCACCGCGCCCGCCGCGGCCACCGCCGGGATCCAGCCCTGCTCGAACTCCACGGTCTCGGCGACCATGTCCGAGGCGACCAGCCGGTCGAAGAGCACCCGGCCGGCCGCCGGCCCGGTGAACCAGGCCACGCCCGCCGCCAGGACGGTCACCAGGAACGTCTCGCCGAGCAACATCCGGCGCAACTGGCGGGGCGTGGCGCCGATCGCGCGCATCAGCGCGAACTCGCGCCGGCGCTGCTGCACGGACAGCCCGATGGTGCCGGCCACCACGAACACCGCGACCGAGACCGCCAGGCCGCCGAAGACGCCGGCGAGGGAGATCAGGTCCGACTTGTTCGCCAGGATCTCGGGGTGCTCGACCGCGCCGCGATCGTCACCGGCCAGGATCCGGACGTGATGGTCGTGCAGTGCCCCGGCGACCCGCTTGCGCAGCGCGCCGAGATCGCTACCCGGGGCGGCCACGATCGCGATGTCGGCGACGGTGCCGGCGGGCGTCGCGAGCCGGTCCGCCTGCGCCGCCGCGAAGAACACGCCGGCCTGCGAGACGGTACGCGCGGCCCGGGCGATGCCGCTGACCCGGTACGCGCTCGCGCCGCCGTGCGCGGCGATCTCGACCCGATCGCCCACGGCCACCCCGGCGCGGCGCGCGAGCGTACTGTCCAGCACCACCTCGTCGGCCCCGACCGGCGCGGCGCCCTGCGCGAGCAGGTACGGCGTCAGGGCTGCGGAATCCCACGCGTGGCCCTGCGCCCCGTGGTTGCCGGCGGGGCCGATCAGCGCGGTCTCGAAGGTCTGTTCGCCGACCGCCGCCCGCACCCCCTCCAACGCCCGCACCCGAGCCACGAGCCCCACGGGCAACGGGGTGCGCTCGGCCAGTGCGAAGTCCCGCTCGCGGTCGCCGGAACCGTCGCGCGGACCGGTGAAGGTGGGATCGCCGATCACCAACAGCGAAGCCTGCGCCAGGCGTTGCGGCGGCGCGTTGTTGCGGACCCCGGTTTCGAGCAGCCCGCCACAGGCCATCACCACGGTCGCGCCGAAGCACAGCGCGATGAAGGTGGCCACGAAGCCACCGGCCCGAAAGCGCAGCGTGCGCAGGGCGAGCCCCCACATCAGCGGACCCTGCCGATCGGCCCGGGTCGGCCCGGCCCCGGCACGTCCGCGAACGCGCCCAGGTGGGTCATCCGCTCGGCGATGGTGTCCGCCGTCGGCGCGCTCACCCGGTCCGCGATCCGGCCGTCGGCCAGGAAGACCACGTGGTCGGCATAGGAGGCGGCGACCGGGTCGTGCGTGACCATCACGACGGTTTGGCCGTCGATCCGTACGGATTCCCGGAGCAGGCCGAGCACCTCGGCCGCGGTCCGGGTGTCCAGCGCACCGGTCGGCTCGTCCGCGAACAGCACGGCGGGCCTCACGACGAGCGCGCGAGCGATCGCGACCCGCTGCTGCTGGCCGCCGGACAACTCGTGCGGTCGGTGTCGGGCCCGGTCGGTAAGGCCCACGTGCGCGATCACCTCGGCGACACGCCGGCGGTCGGCGCGTTTGCCCGCGAACCGCATCGGCAGCGTGATGTTCTGTTCCACGGTGAGCGTGGGCAGCAGGTTGAACGCCTGGAAGACGAAGCCGATGCGTTCCCGGCGGAGCTTGGTCAGCGCGTTCTCGTTCAACTCGGCGAGGTCCTGGCCGGCCACCGTGACCGTGCCCGACGTGGGTCGGTCCAGACCGGCCGCGCAGTGCAGGAAGGTGCTCTTGCCGGAGCCGGACGGGCCCATCACGGCGGTGAACGAGCCCTGCCCGAACGTGATGTCGACCCCGTCGAGGGCGGCCACCGACGCGGAGCCCCGGCCGTGGACCTTGCGCACCGCGTCGAGCCGGACGGCTGGCGGGCCGGCGCCCTCCCACTCGGCCGGCGCCGTGTACCACTCGTGTGTCGGTTGCCCGCCCACGTCGATTCTCCCGCCGATCCGGCCGCCACCCCGTGTACGGCACCGGGTCCAACGCTAGGAGCGCGAATCGCCCCTGCCCATGGGGTCGGCCACCGTCCGAGGGTGGGGCCGGCCCCACCTGTGCCCTCGGCGGGCCGGGTCCGCCGAAGCCGCTCGCGGGCCGGAAATCGGGCCCCGCCTGGGCCGAAGTGTGTACGCCGGGTCGTCCTCGCGGAGGGCGTGCCGCCCCCGGCCCCGGACCTAGCCTCGTGGGCATGTCCGCAGGTCGAGTGGAGGAGGGAAGAACATGACGAAGGCACGCGGTTCGTTGACGGCCGGCCTGGCGAGCGCGCTGGTGGGCGCGGCCCTGAAGCTGTTCGCGGACGACGTCGACACACCCGTGATCGCGCTCGGGAAGATCGGCGTCGTGCTGCTGATCGTCGGCATCGCCGAAGTGCTGTACGGGCTCTACCGGTTGACCCGCGAGGCCGGGGAGGCCCGGGAGGCCCGAAAGCCCTGACCGGGTGCGCCGAGCGCGGCGAACGGCCCGGTGATCGCGTCCCGACTGCTTTCCGGTCGCTTCCCGATCGCTTCGGTGATCGGTTCGGTGACCGGCCCGGCGATCGGCCCGCCGATCACCCCGTTCAGCGCACCTGCCGCCGCCCCGGCCGACGGTGCGCCACCCAACCCAGGATGCCCGCGCCGAGCAACGCCGAGCCCAGGAAGGCCGACAGCAACAGCCCGCCGCCCGAATCGTGCCCGCCCTGCCGCGTCACGGCCGCCGGCGCCCGCAGTTCGTCGACGCCGCGAGGCACGCCGAGCCGGCCCGTCCTCGGCTCGACCGCCCGTTCCGCCGCTCCCGGATCGGCCGCCACGTCGATCCGCACGGTCGCGGTGGCCTGGCGGCCGAGCCGGTCGACGATCGTGTAATGGAAGCCGTCGCGCCCGGCGAAGCCCGGCCCCGGCGTGTAGCGCAACACGGCCTCCGTCGTGCCCTCGTCCGGAGCGCCCTCGACGTCGAGGACCAGACCGTGCTCGGGATTGGTGTGCGACACCAGGGCCAGCCCCTCACCGGTGTCGCCGGCCAGCACCGGGACGTCCACCGACTGCCCGGCGCGAGTGCCGACCCGATCCGTGACGGCCCGCGGCGCGGCCGGCATCGGCGCTGCGAACCCGCCGTTCGGCCGTACCCGGTCGACACGCGAGCCCGGAGCGGAGTCGCCGGCCGGGCCGGCGACCACGGGCGGCAGCGACGGGATGGGCACCACGGCAACGGCGGGGCACCCGGCGCCCACACCGAACAACACCGCGCACCACACGAGCACCACACCGACTCGACGCATCCGGACGGCCGGTTCGGGTGTTCCGGAAACCGTGGCCACACAATCCTCCGGCACTCTGGTCCGGACACGGCCGGATCTGGGATGGGTCGGCCGGCGCCCGCCGGATCCGATGCCGGCCGAGGGAGCCGCTCTCGAACCCCGATCCTGTGCGCAGTGCCCACCGGTTCGCGACGCGGCACGCGGAGCGGCGGCGAGCTTCACCCACAAGCGTGGACCGACCGGGCCCGACAGTGGACCCGGCCCGGCGCGCGTGTCATGGTGGGAGGCGCTATGCGACGGCGGTACGAGGAAGTCGGTGTGAATCCGACGCGGTCCCGCCACTGTGATCGGGGAGCGACTCCCACACCGGCCACGACCCCGCGACGGGGTGGGAAGGCCGGGAGGAGCGAAGAGCCGAGAGCCAGGAGACTCACGTCGTCGCCACCTCACCAACCGGGGCGGATTTCCCCGAGAGAGGCCGGTGCTGCGCCATGTCCTTGGTACTGAGCCGGATCTACACCCGTACCGGCGATGCCGGTACCACCGCGCTGGGCGACAACTCCCGGACGCGCAAGACCGATCCGAGGTTGGCGGCCTACGCCGACACGGACGAGACCAACGCGGCGATCGGGGTCGTGCTCGCGCTCGGCGACCCGGAGCCGCAGACCCGTGCGGTGTTGGCCCAACTGCAACACGACCTGTTCGACGTCGGCGCGGACCTGTGCGCGCCGATCGCCGAAGGCGACACCCGGCTGCGGATCACCGAGGCCGACGTGGCCCGGCTGGAGGAGCACTGCGACGCGTTCAACGCGGAACTCCCCACGCTGCGCTCGTTCGTCCTGCCCGGCGGCAGCCCCGCCGCGGCCCTGCTGCACGTGGCCCGCACCGCGGCCCGGCGCGCCGAACGTTCGACCTGGGCGCTGATCGAGGCGGACGAACCGGCGGCGGGTGGGTCCGCGACGGTGAACCCGCTCACCGCGCGCTACCTCAACCGGCTGTCCGACCTGCTGTTCGTGCTCGCCCGACGGGCCGACGCGGGTGGCGCGGGTGATCTGCTGTGGCGTCCGGGCGACAACCGCTGAGCGGTTCGGCGGCACGGCCCGAGGTCGGCGACGCGATGGCCCGAGTCGCCGAGGTGGGGCCCTACTTCGTGCTGCGGACCGGAGCGATCGCCGACGGCGCGGGCTTTCGGCCGTTGGTCGAGTTGTACGACCGCGCCGCGCCCGACGCGTGGGCGGCCCGGGTGGAGTACGTGCGGGGCCGGTTGCGCACCGACGAGCCGCGGGTCGCCGCGTCGATCCTGTACCTGGGCGTGGCCTCGCGGTTGTGGTCGGTGGCGCTCGGCGCGGCGGTGCTCGGTCGGGTCGTGCCGGACCTGGACCCGGTCCGGACGCACTGGCGCTTCCCGGCGAGCGGTGCGATCGAACTGTGGGCGCCGGATCCGATCCCGACGCCGGTGCTCGCGGACCGGGCCGGGATCGACCGGGTGTACGCCGCGGTGATGACCGCGCACCTGGTGCCGCTGGCCCGGGCCACTCGGGCGGTGGTGCCGATCGCGGAGCGCCTGCTGGCCGGCAACGCCGCGTCGGCGCTGGTGGGTGCGGCCCGGGTGCTGCACCGGCACCCGGCGCCGGACGAGCCGGAACTCGTGACGACGACCCGGTCGTTCGCCGACGGTCTGTTGGCCACGGGCCTGCTGCGAGGGAGTGGGCTGCACGGCGCCCTGGGCGCGTTCCGGCGCACCACGTGCTGCCTGTACTACCGGATTCCCGGCGGCGGTACGTGCGGCGACTGCGTCTTCCACGACAAGCCGCCGCAACCGACCCGGGTCCGGATCGGGTCGTCGGCGCGCGGGCGTGACGGCGCACACTGACCGCGTACGATCGCCCGCTCGGCCCCCGGGGCGCGCTCCGGATCCGGCCGAGCGGGTGATCCATCGGACACGCCGCCGCGCATCCGGGTGACATTCCCGGATCTGCGGCGCGGACTTTCCTAGCCTCGTCCCGGAGACACCGATTCCGGCATCGACGCACCGAACGCCGGGACCGTGTCCTCGGTCCTGCCGGGTCTGCGCCCCCGGCAGGATCGGGGAGACGGCCCCGGCCGTCGAAGGGCCGCCGAGGACGAATGACCGGCCGCTCGCCGGGCAGACGCAGGGCGCGCGGTCCTCGGCGATGACGCGAGGACATCGAGACCGTGAAGAGGAGTACGCACCGATGAGTACCCCAGGCCGAGAGCCCGGCGGCAGGTCCGCGTCGCGCGAGCCCGACGAGATCGCCGTCGACCCGACCGTGCCACCGCCCGCCGATTCCGTCGTCGAACCCCGCGTGCCGTCCGAGCTTCCCCGGCAGGAGCGCACACCCGGCCACAAACAGGAGCAAGTGGACCACGCCGTGGAGGAGTTGACCCAGGCCGAGCCGCCCGAGGCGATCCACCGCAAGGTCGGCGAGGCGGCCGAGCGGATCGACCGCGCCGCGCCGCGCACCCGGCGCCGGGCGCAACGGATCGCGGCCGCCGTGGCCGACCGGGCCGAGTCGGCCGAGGACGCGGTCCGCGACCGGGCCGACCAGGCCAAGGAGACCACCCGACACAGGACCGCGCAGGCCAAGGAGGCCGCCGTGCACCGCGCCGAACAGGCCAAGGAGACCGCCGGACATCGCGCCGAACAGGCCAAGGAGACCGCCGGACATCGCGCCGAACAGGCCAAGGAGGCCGTCGAGCGCCGGGCCGAGCAGGTCAAGGAGGCCGCCGGTCACCGGGCCGAACAGGCCAAGGAAGCCGCCGGCCACCGCGCCGAGCAGGTCAAGGAAGCCGCCGGCCACGGCGCCGCCCGGGCCCGCGAGGTGGCGGGAAACCGGGTCGGCCACGCCAAGGACCGCACCGTCGAGGTCGGCCACGCGGCCGGCAACCAGCTCTTCGACCACACCCCCGACCCGCTCCGGCACGCGAGCCTGGCCGGCGCGGCGGAGGTCCGCAGCCGTCCGATCCCCGCTGCCATCGCTGCTGCGACGACCGTCCTGGTCCTGATCTGGGCGCTCCGCAGGTCGCGCCGATAGGGACGAGGGCGCGACGACCCGCCGGCACCCGGCTCCCGGGCGCTCAGCCGGCCGACGCCTCCCGCGTCCACATCCGCAACACCCGTCGGGTCGCCTCGTCCGCGCCGGGCCCGTACCTCGCGGGCGCCGTCGCGGCGATCGCGACCCGTACGTCCGCCTCCGACCGCCCCGCGCCCCGCGCGTACTCGGCCGGCAACGCGGCATTGAGCTCCGAGGCCGACTCCGGCTCGGCCGCGTGGGCCAGGATCAACCCGGTCAGGTCCTCGCCCGGCAGCCCGTAGCCCACATGCGACCAGTCCAACAGCACGAAGTCCTCCTCCCGCGCGATCAGATTCACCGGACGCAGATCCAGGTGGCACGGTACGTACGGCAGTTCGGCGGCGCGTTCCGCCAGCGGTCCGGCCGGGGACGGGGGTTCGAACAACCAGAGCGGCGCGTCCGGGCGCGGCGCGGCCTGCGCGGCGCCGAGTCGGCGGGCGAAATCGATCCATCGGGGCAGGTCCCACGTGGTCCCGGACCGCCCTCGCACGTAGTCGAGCCACAGCGCCACCGACCCGTCCGGTCGCCGGTCGGCCCGCAACGCCCGGGGCGCGGTCAGCCCGAAGGCGGCGTACACGGTGGGCGCGAAGCCGCTCTCGTACGCCTCGACCTCACGGGCCCAGTAGCGCGGATTGGCGGACGCCGTACCGTCCGGCGTCGCGAGTTTGAGCACCGCGTCGGCGCCACTGCCGCGCACATGCCAGACGTCGGAGTGCGCGGACAGCGGCGCGGCGCCCAGCGGGGAGCCCAGTTCGGGCGGTACGGATTCGATACGCACCGGCGGCGGCGCGGGGGGCTCGCTCAGGGTCGCCTCCGGGACGGTGCGCCTGTGGTCAACGAAGGACCGGGGCTCGGGGCGGGCGTCGGCGACCGATGTGGTGCCGGTAGGCGATCGGCGAATCGGGGCGGCGGGCGTGCCGGGCCCGTCCCGATCGCGCGGTGTGTCCGGTCGGCCGAGGCACGGCGGGCAGCGCGGCTGCGGCCGGCGCGGCGGTCGCGGTGGCGGGTTCGACCGCCGGTCGTGTGGTCGGCGGTACGGGTGTCGGATTCGGCAGGGCCTGGGGCCCCAACATGTGGTCCTCCAGCCAGGCCAGCCCGGGTATCAGCAGGAACATCACAATCAGTGCAAGCAGGGCGAGAACCAAGTACATGACGTCCGCCTGGGGGTGAGCGTGTCCGGGCCGTAGTGAGCCCCTAGCCGGTTGGGGTTGGCGCAAACGTGACGGTTAGGCAACGGGCCCGTCGTCCCAGGTCCGGAGATGATCGCTTCTGATAAACGGCTGAGCCGTGTGGGTGACGCCTCAAGGCGCCCTTCAGGGTGTCGTTCCAGGTGTCGTTCCAAGTGTCGTTCCAGGCGCGGTGATCACCCGACCGAAGTCCTCGACGCCGCCCCGCCGCTCCTGACAGCCTGGCCGCATGGCGAACGACGGCACCACGCTCGACTGCGACGCGATCCTGTTCGATCTCGACGGCGTGCTGGTGGACTCCCATCCCCTGATCGAACGCATCCTGCGCGCCTGGGCGCGCGACCGCGGCGTCGACCCGGACGTGGCCGTCGCGGCCTCCTACGGGCGGCGGGACATCGACCTGGTCCGCGTGGTCGCCCCCACGCTGGACGCCGAGGTCGAGGCGGCCTGGATCGTCGAGCGCGAGGAGCGGGACTTCACCGGCATCCGCCCGATGCCCGGCGCGGTCGGTCTGCTCGCCGCGCTGCCCGCGGCGCGCTGGGCCATCGTCACGTCCGGCACCCGCCGGGTGGCCCGCGGCCGACTGCGTGCGGCGGAACTGCCCGAACCGGTGTACATGGTCACCGCGGAGGACGTCCGCGAGGGCAAGCCGGCACCCGAGGGCTACCTGCGCGCGGCCGAACTGCTGGGCGTGCGGCCGGATCGTTGCCTGGTCGTGGAGGACGCGGAGAGCGGTGTGCGGGCCGCGGAGGCGGCCGGCATGCGGTGTCTGGGCATCGGCGCGGCCCTGGCCGAGGGCGAGATCGGCGCCGCGCTGGACGCGTGGGCTTCGGATCTGCGTCCGGTCGATCCCGAACTGGTCACGGCGGGACATGTCCGGCTGAACATTCACACGAATGGGTCAAACTAGGAACGCAACCTCTCGGGTCCCATTGGCGTCTACAAGGGTGCACGACTCGGGGAACATCCACATTTGGGTTTGGGTCGGAGAGGCACCACTCGATGAAGAAGACGCGTATATCCCTCGCGGTCACCGTGACCGCGATCCTGGCCTTGTCGGCCTGCAACTCCGGTTCGTCGAGTGACTCGAGCGCCAAAGCCGGAGCGCAGTCGCCGCTGCCCGCCACCTCCTCGTCCGCACCGGTGACGCCGGCGCCCGAGAGCACCGCGCCGCCGACCTCCGCCGCGCCCACGACCGGCGCGCCCACCAGCGCCGCGCCCAGCTCCGCCAAGCCCGGCACGAGCAAGCCGGCCACCACCGCGACGAGCAAGCCGCCGACGAGCAAGCCGCCGACCACCAAGCCCGCCTCGCCCAAGCCGCCGGCCGCACAGGCCGGGCTGGACGAGCGGTGCCTGACCGGCCGGGCGATCTGCATCGACAAGCGCACCGACCGGCTCACCTGGGTGATCGACGGCCAGACCCAGTACTCCACGGCCGTGCGCTTCGGCTCGGCCGAGACGCCCACCCGTGAGGGCGCGTTCAGCATCAACTTCAAGAGCCGCGACCACGTGTCGACGCTCTACCACACGCCGATGCCGTTCGCGATGTTCTTCTCCGGCGGCCAAGCCGTGCACTACTCGGCCGACTTCGCCGCCAACGGCTACAACGGTGCCTCGCACGGATGTGTCAACGTCCGGGACAAGGGCCTGGTGCAGCGGCTCTTCAACGAGACCCGGGTCGGCGACAAGGTGATCGTCTACCGCTCGGTCAAGAAGTAACCGCGACGACTCGACGATCGGCCACCGCCCGGCTCCGACGACCGAGCGGTGGCGACCCGATCAGCGCTCGCGCGGCGAGCGCACCGTCTTGAACTCCGCCGGTCCGGCGCCCATCTCGAACGTGCCGTCCGGGTGCAGCATCGGGCGGCGCTCCTGCATCAGCTTCGAGTACTTCTCCACGTGCTGGATCGAGACGCCGTCGGGGTCGGTGAAGTCGACCAGGGCGATGGCCACCCAGAACACCGCGCGCTTGTTGTTGAACAGCGGCACGTTCACGGTGGAGCCCTGGCCGTCGGTGACCTCGGCGTGCGCGCCGTAGGACTTGAAGCTGCCGAAGCCGTTCTCGACCGCGCTGTAGGCGCAGATCAGCACGTAACCCTGCTCGTCGGGCCGGGTGATTCGGACCGTCTCCCGGCCGGGGACCCGCGAGTCGCCGTCCAGTTGGATGTAGGGCGCGGCGGTGAGGCTGCCGAGTTCGCGGTAGTAGATCACCCCGTCCTTGTCGCCCTTCTTCGCGCCCACCTTGGACCTGGGCACGAACAGCGCGTAGAGGTCCAGGTCGGCGCCGGTCTTGCGGCGCGCGTCGTCGCCGCCGTCCCAGACCAGGGACGCGGTGACGGTGATCGAGCGATCGCCCTTGTCCATGTTGATCGTCGCTCGGCCGCCCTTGGCCAGGTCGACCCGGCCGAGCGGCTCCTTGGCCATCGAGATCGGCGCGGGCGCGGCCGGCGCGGGGGGCGCGGCGGGCTCCTTGACCATCACGTGCGCGGGCGCGACGGGCGCGGGGGTCGGCTCCGGTTCCGGCTCGTCCTCGACCGAGATGCCGAAGTCGGTGGCCAGCCCGGCCAGCCCGCTCGCGTAACCCTGACCGACCGCGCGCACCTTCCACGCGTCGCCGCGGCGGTACAGCTCGACCAGGACCGCGACCGTCTCGCCGCCCGCGAACGCGTCCGGCGTGTAGCCGATCCGCGCGTCGCCGGACACGGTGACCGCACCCAGGCCCGGCACCTGGCCCAGGGTCATCTCCGGGCGATCCGCGTCCGAGCTCACCACGACCACCACGCGGGCGATGTCGGCGGGCAGCTTGGCCAGTTCGACACTGACGTGGGTGGTTCCCGAGGGGCCGGCCGCCGTGCGCACCGCGCCGTCGCCGCCGACGGGATTGTTGAAGAAGACCAGATCCTCGTCGGTGCGCACCTTGTGCGCGTCGGTCAGCAGCACGGCGGACACGTCCACGACGTCGGTCGAGCCCCACCCGATGGAGACCTCGGCGCGGTCGCCGGTCAGGGGCGCGTTGGCGCCGGTGGGCAGCGTGACGTCGGACATGGAGGGCCCTCCCGCGTTGGACAAAGGCGCCGTTTCGCGCCCTGATCAGGGGAACGACCCTCCCGCCGACGACGTTCCGCAAACCGGGAACTTTCCCCAAGCAGAGGTAAAGCCCCAGCCGGCGGCGTCCCTCGGGGGCGACTCAGCCCCCGGACACCACCCGGTCGAACAACTTCCTGGCTTCGGCGAAGAACGCGGGCGCCTGCTCCGGGCCGGTACAGAACACCTGGATCGGCAGGTGCACGGCGGTCGCACCGGCGGCGATCACCTCGGGCGCGCCGGCCATCGTGGCGGCCAGGTCGAACCGCCCGGCGTCGTCCTTGACCATCGGCAGCGGGCCCTGCACACGCAGCGCCTTCGGGTCGCGACCGGCCGCGGCGAGCGCCTCGCGGATGCGGAGCACGTCCCGGGCCATGTCGGCGGTGGACAGGCCCATGATCGGAATCCAGCCGTCGCCGCTGTGCACGATCCGGTCCAGATTGCGCTTGTTGAGGGTGCCGCCGATCCACAGCGGCACGCCGCCCGCCTGTACCGGCTGCGGCGCGCAGTAGACGTCGGTGAAGTTCACCGTCTCGGAGGCGAAGGACGCGGGCAGGTCGGTCCACAGCGCCTTGCACGCGGCCAGCGTGTCGGTCAGCAGTCGTCCCCGGGCGTCCCAGTCCAGGCCGGCCGCGTCGTACTCCTCGCGCTGCCACCCGGTGGCCACGCCCAACTCCAGGCGTCCGCGCGAGATCCGGTCCAGCGTCGCGGCGGTCTTGGCGAGCAGGGTGGCGCTGCGCAGCGGGGCGACCAGGATGCCGGTGGCCAGGCGCACGTGGGAGGTGACGGCGGCGATCGCGGCGAGCAGGGTGAGCGGCTCGGGCCAGGCGGCCTCGGGCGGCGTGGGGAAGCGGCCCCACGTGTAGTTGTGCGTGTTGGGGCCCATCACCACGTGGTCGACCAGGACGATGCGGTCGATTCCCGCGTCGTCGGCGGCTCGGCCGACGTCCACGAAGCCGGGCCAGTCGTCGGCGGGCCAGGTGCCGAAGTTCGGCAGGCCGATGGAAAGTTGCACGTCGGTGGTCATGCGGATGCTCCGTCGGGTCGAGGTCGAGGTCGAGGTCGGTGCGGCCGAGGTGCGGCCGGGGCGTGGCCGAGGCGGGGCGGGGATTCCGGGGCCCGGGTGGCGGTTCAGCGCGATCCGGCGTACGGATCGCGGCCGGCCACCGCCGCGTCGATCACCGCGTCGCCGAACGCGGCCCGGGCGTACTTCTCGAAGGACGGCGCCCGGCGCAGCTCGTTGCCGCCGTCCACGGCCAGACTCTGGCCGGTGGTCCACGAGGATTCGGGGCCGGCCAGGTGGCGGACCGCTTCGGCGATGTCCTCGGGCAGGCCGGTGCGGCCCAGCGGCTTGTTCGCCACGAAGCGCGCGATCATCTCGGCGTCGCCGAAGATCCGGGCCTCCTCGTGCGAGCGCACCAGGCCGGGACGGACCGCGTTGACCCGGACGCCGGCCGCGCCCAACTCGTCCGCGGCGGCCCGGACCAGTGCCTCCAGGCCCGCCTTCCCGGCCGCGTAGCCGCTCAGGAACGGCATGGTGAGTTTGGCCGCGGTCGAGGACACGCACACGATCGCGCCGCCGCCGCGTGCGGCGATCACGGGCGCGGCGTACTTGATCGCCAGGAACGCGCTGTGCGTGTTGCGCCGCAGGTCGGCCAGGAACGCGTCGTCGTCCATGGCCAGGATCGGCGCGGTGCCGCCGCCGCCCACGGTGGCCACGCAGACGGCGAGTTCGGGGCCCGCCGCCCGGACCGCGGCGCGGATCCCGTCGGTGGTGCAGGCGTCCGCCGCGACGACGCGCACCTGGGTGTCGGCCGGAGCCGAGGCGCGCAGTCGGTCGGCCGTCGTGGCGAGCACGTCGGGGCGCCGCGCGGTGAGCGTGACCGAGCAGCCGTCGCGCAGCAGCCGGGCCGCGCACGCGGAGCCGATGCCGCCACTGCCACCGGTGACCAGGGCCATCCGACCGGCCAGGATTGCGGGCATGGGCGGGTTCCTCCCGGGGTGAGCAGGGGAACTGACGACATGTCAGTTCCGCGTCGACGTTACACCTCGAATCATTCGAGCTGTAACGAAGTTCGGCTAGAGTGTGGCCATGACCACGGGGGAAGGCGAGCTGCCGGGACTGACCGCGCTGCTCTACGCGGCCACCGCACGGCTGGACGCGCACTTCGCCGCGTGCGCCGGCGCGGTCGGCCTGACCGCGTCCCAGGCGAACGCCGTGCACGAACTCGCCGAGCCGCTGGGCATGCGCGAGCTGGGTCGGCGGATGTGCTGCGAGCCACCCAACGTGACGTTCGTGGTGGACCGCCTGGAGGAGCGCGGCCTGGTCGAACGCCGGCCGCACCCGGGGGACCGCCGGGCCAAGCTGATCGCGCTCACCGCCACCGGCGCCGAGCTGCGCGAGCGCCTGTTCGCCGCGCTGGCCTGCGATCCGCCGCTGACCGGCCTGCCGGACGCCGACCGGCGCGCCCTGCGGGTGCTGCTCGACCGGGCGTTGCACACGTGACGAGGCCCGCCCTGGTTCTCGGCGACCCGCGCGACTAACCTGACGCCCCATCAGAGAGTGCGGCGCCGCTCATCCCGGCGACGCCGGGGACAGGAGTACGGCATGGCTGTGTTCGCGCTGCGTTTCGACTTCCGCAATCCGGCTTTCGCCGGGACGAGCATGGGGGAGCGCTACGCGGCGGCACTCGACATGGTCGAATGGGCCGATCAGCGCGGGTTCTTCATGGTCACGCTGTCCGAGCACCACGGCTTCGCCGACGGCTACCTGCCCGCCCCGCTCCAGTTCGCCGCCGCGATCACCGCGCGCAGCCGGAACATGGGCGTGACCATCGCGGCGATACCCGCGCCGCTGCACGACCCGCTGCACCTGGCCGAGGAACTCGCGGTGCTCGACCTGCTCAGCCAGGGCCGGGTCAACGTGGTGCTCACCAACGGCTACGTCGACACCGAGTTCGCGATGTACGACGTGCCGATGCGCGAGCGGGCCAAGCGCACGGTGGAGACCGTCGAGACGCTGCGCAAGGCGTGGACGGGCGAGGAGTTCGAATTCCGCGGCCGGACCGTGCGGGTGACCCCCGAGCCGTTCCAAAAGGGTGGCCCGCCGATCATCCTGGGCGGCAGCGTCGAGGCCGCCGCCCGCCGCGCCGCGCGCATCGCCGACGGGTTCATGCCGTCCAACCCGGCGATCTGGGAGTTCTACCGGGACGAGAAGGTCAAGCTCGGCGAGGAGGACCCGGGTCCGTACTTCGGCGGCGACACCAGCTTCTTCCATCTCTCGAACGAGCCGGACCGGGACTGGGACAGGATCGCGCCGCACGCGCTGCACGAGGTCAACGCCTACGGCGAGACGATGGCCGCGGCGGGCACCGCGGGCGTGGGCGGCTATGCGAGCGTCACCGACGCCGACGCGCTGCGCGCGGGTGGGCAGTACCGGGTGATCACCCCGGAGACCCTGGTGGCCGAGCTCAAGGCGCAGGGCGACGCGGCGTTCGCGATCCTGCACCCGATGATGGGCGGCATCCCGCCGGAGCTCGCGTGGGAGAGCCTGCGCCTGTTCGAGAACGAGGTGCTCCCGAACCTGTAGGCACCGCGGCCGTGCCGCGCACCCCGACACCGCGGTCGGGGCGCGCGTCGCGGCCGAATCGTGCGCGCGTCAGTGGTGCGGTGCGCCCGCGACGAAGTCCTTGGTGTGGTCCCACCACGTGCGCCGGTCGGGCGGGAAGCGGCGCAGCGAGCGAGCCAGCTTGGTGTCCGCGTGCGGCGAGGTCCGCCCCGGGCCCTCCTTGTACCGCCAACGCGCCCAGGGCGACTCCGGCTTGGCGATGCGCAGCGCCGACACCATCGCGACGAACGGTACGAAGACCCCGATCAGCCCGGTGGCGACCTTGCCCTTGGCCAGCGCGCACAGGGCGAAGGCCAGATTGAACACGACCACCGTCGCGGCCACCGGCTTGCTGTCGCCGTCGCCGAGGCCGAGCGGGTTGGCGCCGACGAACAACAACAGGCCCATCGCGGCGGTGATCAACACCGCGTCCACCGACTTGCGGCCGTCCGCCGCCCAGTACACGTCGTCCAGGTGCACGAGCAGCGCGAACTCGTCCAGCGTCAGCGCGGCGCCCATCCCGAAGCGCCCGGCGAGCACCTGTCGCAGCGCGCCGCCCGGTTCGTAGGCGAACTCCAGCGCGCCCGCGATCAGCATCAGGAAGATCCCGTACACCTGATGGTGCACGTGCACCTTGCCCACCATCATGTTTCGGAACGGGCCCTTGCCCGCACGGATCAACCGGGTGATCAGGCGGGTCACCGCGAACGTGAAGATGAACGCGACGAGCATCCAGCCGACGCCGTGTGGCCCGGCCTCGGCGTCGCCGGCCAGTCGCGCCGTGGTCGAGATCCAGCCTTGGTGGTGCACAAACCGTCCCTGCTCGCGATTCCCGTGTGAGGAGGATTGTCCATGATCGAATGGACCGAATGGCGCCACTGCCGCACCGGCACGATGGCGACCGGATCGAATCGAGGTTAGGACGCACATGGCCCTCCCCACGACCTCCACCGAGGTGACCTTCCCGGCGGGCGCGATCACCGGCGACGCGCCGATCCTGGCCGCGCCCGTGTTGCCGGACGGGCGGACCGCCCTGGTGGTCGCCAGGACGCCGTTCCACCCGCTGGACCACACCTGGCCGGACCAGCCCGCCGACACCGGAGTGATCCGGGTGGCGGGCGCGGAGCTGACCGTGTCGGACTGTGTCACCGGCGCCCTCGGCCCGGCCGGCGAGTTCGCGGTGGGCGAGGCGATTCCGGTCCGGCGCGGCGACGAGGACTGGTCCTGGCTCGTGCTGCACGTCCTGGACCGGGCCCCGGGCGATCCGGGCGAGCTGGTCGGGGCGCGTGCCGAGTTGGCCGTGGACGCCGACCGTCGGGCCGCGCTGAGCGCCGCGCACACCTCGTGCCATCTGCTGGCGTTCGCGCTCAACGCGGTGCTCGCGCCGCGCTGGCGCAAGGAGGTGCGTACCGACAGTCTCGGCCGCCCCGACTTCGACAACCTGGCGATCACCTCGTCCCGGATGGACGAGGGCGGCAGCCGCGACGACTACCGGATCGGCAAGTCGCTGCGCAAGAAGGGCTTCACCGCGGACGGCCTGGCCGCGGAACTGCCCGGCATTCGCGACGAGGTCGAGGCGCTGTTGGCGCAATGGCTGAAAACCGATGCCGAGGTGCGGATCGAGGTGCCCGGCCCGGCGCTCACCGCCCGTCGGGAGTGGCACTGCGGCCTGCCGGACGGCGACGCGCACATCGCGTGCGGCGGTTCGCACCTGGGTCGGCTCGGCGAGCTGCGCTCCCTGGGCATCGACCTGAGCATGGACGAGGACGGCGCACTCGTCGCGCTGACCCGGCCCGAGCGCGGCTGATCCCGTCCCGAGGAGCGTCGCCTCGGCCGGTCGGGAACCGGTCCCACGATGCGGACGTTACCTTCGGAAGGAATTCTCTTTGCCTAACCATGACCTGGTCGGGGGACTTCCGACGTCCGCCATCACCCGTTCCAGGAGGCTCGCGCCGTGAACACCATCGCCCTGGGTCCATCGTTTCTGGACCCCGACAAACTGATCTCGACGTTCGGTTTGATCGGCATCCTGGTGATCGTCTTCGCCGAGTCGGGGCTGTTGATCGGCTTCTTCCTGCCGGGCGACTCGCTGTTGTTCACCACCGGACTGCTGGTCTCGGACGGCAAGTTCTCCCAGCCGCTGTGGCTGGTGTGCCTGCTGCTGTGGGCCGCGGCGGTGGCGGGCGACCAGGTCGGCTTCCTGTTCGGCCGCAAGGTGGGGCCGTCCCTGTTCAACCGGCCCGATTCGCGGTTGTTCAAGCGCGAGAACGTGGCGAAGGCGCACGAGTTCTTCGAGAAGTACGGGCCGCGCTCGATCGTGCTGGCCCGGTTCGTGCCGATCGTGCGCACCTTCACCCCGATCGTCGCGGGTGTGGCCGCGATGAAGTACCGCACGTTCGTGGTCTACAACGTGATCGGCGGCCTGCTGTGGGCGGTCGGGGTCACCCTGCTCGGCCACTCGCTGGGTCAGGTGGGCTTCGTCCGGGACAACATCGAGTTCATCCTGATCGCGATCGTGCTGATCTCGGTGGTCCCGGTCGCGATCGAACTCCTGCGCGCCCGTTCGGCGTCGCGCAAGCGGACCGCGGCGGACCGGCCGGAGTCGGCCCCGGGTCGCGGTCGGCACCGCGCGAGCGACGACCGGCCGGACGCGGAATCGGGTCCGCGGCGCTGAGCCGTACGGGTCGGTCCCGGCCGCCAATAGAGTTCACGCCATGCGCGCTCAACTTCTGGCCCGGGCAACCCTGCCGTCCCTGTGGAGTCTCGACCGCATCCCCGGTGCGGCGGCCTGGCTCGCGCACGGGGTGGACGGTTCGCTCGTCGTGCTCGACGACTCGCTGAGCACCGTGTGCGAGGTGCGATTGCCCGAGGATTGGCGGGGTGGCCACTCGGTCACCCCCGACCTCGGGTACTTCGTCGCCTCGGCACCCGATCGAGTGGTGGTGTTGGACGGACAGGGGCGCGAGGTGTGGGCCCATCCGCACACGCCGTGGGAGCCCGAGGAGGCCGGCTCCTGCGCGGTCACCGCGGCCGGGATCTGGGCGGTGGTGCGCACCGCCGAGGGTGACCGATGCGTGCTGCTGGACGGCGCGGACGGCAGTGCGCTCGCGGCCTGGCCGCTGGATCCGGCCACCGTCGGCTCCGAACTGATTCCGCATCCCGACGGTGTACACGTGGGCCTGGCCGCGTCGCACGCCGACGACGCGTACCGGGTCTTCGTGCTCGGCACGGACGCCCCGGACCGGGTGGCCGAGGTGCCGCCGGGGGAGAGCCGGGTGCTCACCGACGTGCACGGCTCCGGTCGGATGATGCTCACCACGCCGATCGAGGCGGGCCCGCTCGCGCTGGTGCGCTACCCGGACGGCGCGGTGATAGCGGCCCGGCCGGGGGAGCAGGTCTTCCCGGACCCGGACGAGGTGTTCGACATCTACGCCGGCTTCGTGCGCCGCGACCTGGTGCTCGCGGCCTCCTCGGGCGAGCGGCACGTGTTGTTCTCGGTGCCGGACCTGCGGGCGATCGCCGAGGTCGAGTATCCCGAGGACGCGCCGCGCGAATGGCTCGTGGTGCGCTCGGACGGCGTCTGGCTGACCGCCGACGCGGAGTCGGGCGCGGTGTGCATGTGGTCGCTGGAGCAGTCGGCGGCGGTCGGCTGAACGCACGACCGGGCGTGATCGGGGCGCGTTTTCGGCCGGCCGGGTCGCCGCGCTGCCGAGACCCGGGTGCGGGACTGATGTTCGAGTGACTCCCGAGGGATAAGCCCATTAGCGGGAAATATGTCGCTTATGGTGCGATTGTGAACGCCGGTCGTTAGGTTGGGAGATCTGCCCGGAACCGGGATCCCCGGTTCTCTTCGGTGCCCGCCGCTTGGAGGGAGACCGCATGCCTGGACCGTTCATCCGCGCCGCAGTCCCTGCCGGACTCGCCGCCGTTCTCGTTTTCACGATCACCCCCGCCGCCCTCGCCGACGACCCCGCAGGCTCCGCCTACCCCGGTGCCGACCAGGTCCGCCAGGCCCGGGACGCGGCCACCGGCAAGGTCGACGACATCGGTCGGATCGAGGCCGAACTCGACCGCGAGACAACCGAACTCGGGCGCCTGGACGTCCGCGCCGAGGCCGCCGTCGAGGCGTACGACGGGGCCGTGGTGCTGCGCGGGCAGGCCCGCGATCGGGCCGTGGTCGCCGACGGATACCTGCGTACGGCGGACGCCCGGCTGACCCGCTCCCGGGACGAACTCGGCCGGCTCGCAGCACAGACCTACCGGATGGGCGGCGGCGCGCGACTGGGCACCTTCCAGGCGGTGTTGGGCGCCGACTCGCCCGCCGACCTGCTCTCCCGCATGGAGGGCATCCGGCGGATCTCGCAGGACGGCGAGGACACCCTGCACCGCGCCACCATCGCCGTCCGGGACGCGGCGAGTGCCAGGACCGATGCCGAACACACCGCGGAGACGGCCACCCGAGCCGCCGAGGCGGTCCTCGCGGCCAAGGAGCGGGTCGAGGCCGAACTCGCCGAGCAGCAGCACCGCGTCGGCGAGGTCGCCGCCCGGCGCACCGAGTTGCTGAGCGAACTGGCCACGCTGAAGCAGACCTCGGTCGACCTGGAGACGCAGCGCCGGGACGGCCTGGCGGCCGAGGCCCGGCGTCGCGCCGAGGAGGAGGCCCGGGCCCGGGCCGAGGCCGACGCGGCCCGCGAGGAGGCCGACCGACAGGCCGAGCAGGCGCGGGTGGTGCGCGAGGCCCGGGAGCGGGAGGCGGGCAAACCCACGAGGACGAACGCGCCGGCCAAGCCCGCCGATGGCCCCGACCCGGTGACCGCGACCCGACCCGACCCGCCCGCCGAGGCCCCCGCGGCCGACGGCGCCGGCGCGGCCACCGCGATCGCCTACGCGAAGGCGCAACTGGGCAAGCCCTACGTCTGGGGCGGCGAGGGCCCACGCGGCTACGACTGCTCGGGCCTGGTCATGCAGGCGTGGCGCAAGGCGGGCGTGACGATGACCCACTTCGCCGCCACGCAGTACTTCGAGAGCACTCCGGTGTCGTACCGGAACCTGCGCCCGGGCGACCTGATCTTCTGGACCGAGACCAAGAGCGCCTCCGACATCCACCACGTCGCGATGTACCTGGGCGGCGGCCGGATGATCCACGCGCCGCGCACCGGCGACGTGATCAAGATCAGCAACATGTTCTACATGGGCACCCCGGACTACTACGCCCGCCCGTCCTGACCCTGTCCCCGACCGCCGCAGTGCTCGACCGCTCGACCGTTACGAC
>NZ_JBHZAV010000061.1:0-52549 GCF_042754445.1 Embleya sp. NPDC059213 | reverse complement strand
GCGTACGTGCTCTACACCTCCGGCTCGACCGGCCGGCCCAAGGGCGTGCTCGTCTCGCACGGCGCGTTGGCGAACCAACTGGCCTGGGTCCAGGGCGAGTACCGGCTCGGCCCCGCCGACCGGGTGCTGCACAAGGCACCGATCGGGTTCGACGTGTCGCTGTGGGAGCTGTTCTGGCCACTGGGCGAGGGCGCCGCCGTCGTGTTGGCCGCCGCCGAGGGGCACCGCGACCCCGCGCACCTGGCCGCGCTCCTGGCCACCCACGCGGTCACCGCGGCGCACTTCGTGCCGCCGATGCTGGACGCGGTACTCGACACCGTCGAGGCCGGATCCGCGCCCCGCCCCCCGTCGTTGCGGCTGCTCCTGTGCGGCGGCGAGGTGTTGCCGCCGGCCACCGCGGCGCGCAGCGCCCGAGTACTCGGCCTGATGCCGCACAACACGTACGGGCCCACCGAGGCCACCATCACCGCAACCGCGTGGAATCCGGCCGCACCGGGCGCCGGCTCGGACACGGACGCGGTACCGATCGGCCGCCCGGTGTGGAACACCGGTGCCCTGGTCCTGGACGCCCGACTGCGCCCCACGCCGATCGGCCTGCCCGGCGAGCTGTATCTGACCGGCGCCCAACTCGCCGACGGATACCTGCATCGGCCCGGACAGACCGCCGAACGTTTCGTCGCCGACCCCTACGGCCCCGCCGGCACTCGGATGTATCGCACCGGCGACCTGGTGCGCCGGCGCGCCGACGGCGTCCTGGTCTATCTGGGCCGCACCGACCGGCAGGTCAAACTGCGCGGGGTGCGCGTCGAGTTCGGCGAGATCGAAGCGCACCTGAACCGTCGGACCGACCTCGCGACCGCCGTCGTCGGCGCCCGACCCGGGCCGACCGGCGCGCCGATCCTGGTCGCCCACGTGGTGCCCGCCGCGGCGGCCGACGTGGACCCCGAGGCGCTGCGCGCCGAACTGGCCGAGCACCTGCCGGAACACCTGGTCCCGGCCGCGATCGTGGTGCTGTCCGCGCTTCCGCTGATGCCCAACGGCAAGCTCGATCGGGCGGCGCTGCCCGATCCGGTGGTCGCGCCGAGCACTCCGGACACCGTGCCGAGCGACGGAGCGCAGGCCGAACTGGCCCGGATCTTCGCCGAGGTGTTGCGGGTGGACCGGGTCGGCGCGCGGGACGGGTTCTTCGCACTGGGCGGCGACAGCATCGGCGCCACCCTCGTGGCGACCAGGGCCCGGTCGATCGGGCTGCGGTTCACGGTCAAGGACGTCTTCCGACACCAGAGCGCCGCCGCGCTCGCCCGGGTCGCCCGACGCGAGGACCCGAAGGCGGCGGTGTCGGCCGCACCGGCCCCGCCCGCATCGGTGCCGGCCGCGCCGGTGCCGCTCGCCGATCCGCCGCTGTCGCACGTGTTCCGCGACGGCGGGACCGGGCCGAACGGCCACCACGTGTGCGCCGTGCGCCCGATCGCGGCCGGCCGGGACGAGTTCCCGACCGGGGCAGTGACCGAACTCGTCGGTCGATACCCGGCCTTGCGGCTGCGGATCGAAACGGTCGGCAAACGGCTGTGGCGCACCACCTCGGTCGCCGAGGCGGACCCCACCGTGCGCGTCGTCGCGAGCACGACGGCGGACCCCGCGGGGGAACCGGGCCGGATGGCCGCCGAGTTGGATGTGACGCGCGGACCGACGCTGGCGGTGACCCTGACGCCGGAGCGCCTGTTCGTGGTCGCGCACGCGCTCGCGCTCGACGCGGCGGCGGTCGAACGGGTCGCGGACGAACTGGCCGCCGTGTTGGCGGAGGAGTCGCCGGGGACACCGTCGCCGCCCACGGCCGGGACGCTCGACGCGGACCCGGACGAGGTGGCGCGCGCCGACGCGGACGAGAGCACCTGGGCCGAGGAACTGCGCGACGCGGCACCGGCACCCGCCGTCCAGGGCACGGCTTCGGGCCGCCCCCTGTTCCTGGCGGCCGTCGTCGCCCGCGCCGGCGGAGCCGACCCGGACGAAGCCGTCCGGGCCGCCGCCTGCGCGGCGTTCCTGAGCGCCCTACAGGCACGCACCCCCGACGTGGAGAAGTTGCTGATCGACCGGCTCGTGGATCCGTTCCGCCGCCGAGCGCCCGAATCGGCGCCCCCGGTCGGCTCGTTCGCCTACGTCTACCCCCTCACCGTCACCCGGGGCGGCCCCGCGCCGGAACCGCGCGCCGCCGACCTGCGCGGGGCCGGCTACACCCGGGTGCGCTACGCGAGCCGGTCCGGCGCACGGGTGCTGGGCCGGGGCGCCCGCGCGGAGATCGTGCTGCGGGACGCGCCCGCCCGAGGGTGGGCCGACGACATGCCGTCGGCGGTGAGTACGCGCTGGCCCCTGGACGCGGCGATCGCCGTGGCGGCGGGCGAGGACGGCACCCGATGCCGGCTCACGCTGTGCGCCGGGCCGAGCGTCGACGCGGACGACGCCCGCCGCCTGCTCGCGGCCTGGGCCGCGGAGACGGCCGCGCGCATCCCGGGCGCCACGATCACCACCGGCACCACGACGACGACAGCGAACACGAACTCGGGGCGGACGACGTGAGCGACCTCAAACCTTCGAACGACCACCCGGTGCACACCCCCGTGGCGCTGTGGCGGCGCGAGGCGTTCGAGCACGCCCCGCCCACGGTGCGCGCGCTGATCGCCCCGCCCGAACTCACCGCCGAGACCGCACATCTGCGGGCGACCGCGGTGCTGGCCCGCCACCAACGCCTGCGCACCGAGCAGCCCACGGCGTGGTGCGGCACCTTCAGCGTCGGCGCGGACGCCCGGCGCTCCACCGCCCGGGTGGCCCGCGTGGACGCGACTCCCGCGACCGCGTGGGTGGATCGCGGCCCCACCCGGCCGGGGCTGCTGGTCGTCGCGGTGCCCGGCGGCCTGCTCGACGGGACGTCGTGGCGCATCCTCGCCGAGGAACTGCGCGCCGGACTGCGCGGCGAACCGCTGGGGCCCGAGCCCGCGACGCCCGCGGACTACGCCGCCGCCGTCGCTCGGGACGCCGCCGACCCGGACCTGCTCGACCGCGCCATCCGCTGGTTCACCCTGATGGACCGGGTGGACGAGCTGGAGACACCCGCGCCGTGGGCCACGAACGAACCCGGGATCGCCGACACACCCCCCGCCGTCGTCGCCGACGTTCTCGAACTCCCGCCGGGGACGGTCGCGTTGACCCCGGATACGCCACTGCGGGCGATCCTGGCGGCGACCGTGGCGAAGGTGCTGGGCGAGTCGGCCGCCGGACCGCTGTTCCTCGACATCGCCGAGGACGACCGGGACCGGCACGGCGATCGATTCGCGCACACCGTCGGCGACCTGCGACGGGTCTTCCCCGCGCTGCTGGAACCCGGATTCGGCGATGCCGGTGTATCGGCCGCCGACGCGCTGCCCGCCGATCCGCGCGGCGCGGCGGACTTCGGCATGGCGCTGCATCTGGTCGAGCAGATCGCCGGTGCGCTCGCCGATGCACCCGAGGCCGGCGTGCTGCTGGCCTACGGGCACACCGACCTGGGTGACGAACCCCTGCTCGCCCACGACCGGGACAGCGACGGGCACTCGCTCTCGCGCTATCCGCTGCGCCTGGACCTGTGGGTCGACCACTCGCCCTCCGGCGCGGGCCGACGCATCGCGCTGCGGGTGGTCGCCGACCCCAAGACGCTGCCCGAACTCGACATCGCGGCCCTGCTCCGGTCCTGGCGCGCGGCCCTGCTCCCGGCCCTGCCCGACGCGGGCTCGGCCGGGAACGCGGAGGGCGGCCGGGTCGACGAGGCCGCGCTCGATCGCGCGCTCGGCGGCGCGGGCGTTGCCGAGGTGCTGCCGCTGTCCCCGTTGCAGGAGGGGCTGCTCTTCCACCTCATGCTCGACGGCGCGGCCCGCGACATCTACGTACAGCAGGCCGTGTTGTTCCTGGACGGCCCGGTGGACGTCGAGCGGCTCGCGGACGCGGCTCGCCGGGTCCTGGAGAAGTACCCGAACCTGCGGGCCGGCTTCGTCGGCACCGAGGACGGACCCGTGCAGGTGGTGCCCCGACGGTTCACCGTGCCGTTCACCCACACCGACCTCACCGCAGCCGATGCCGCGGCCGGACCCGGTGACGGACCCGTCGACGTCGAGGCCGCGTTCGAGGCGTTCGCCGACCGCCGGCGCGAGATCCCGTTCGACCCCGCTCGCCCACCGCTGATCCGCTTCGCCCTGGCCCGTACCTCCGCCACCGGCCACCGGCTCCTGCTCACTTCACAGGTGGCCCTGCTCGACGGCTGGTCCGGCGGCCTCGCGCTGACCTCGCTCCTGGAGTTCTACACCGACGCCGCAGCCGAGGACGCGCGGTCCGCCACCCCCTTCCGGGTCTTCCTGCGCTGGTTGGGCACCCGCGATCACGACGCGGCCCGCGCCGCGTGGTACGCCTATCTGGGCGACGTCACCGAACCCACACTCCTGGCCGGCCCACGCCCGCCCGGCGACGACGCCACCCCGGACTCGGCCGGAGAGATCCACCGCGAGGTGCCCGCCGCCCTGGCCGGCCGCCTGGCCGCCCGCGCCCGTGCGGCCGGGGTCACCGTCGGCACGCTCTACGAAAGCGCCTGGGGCCTGCTGCTGGGCCGGCTCACCGGACGCGACGACACCGTCTTCGGCGCCCTCGTCTCCGGCCGGCATCCGGACGTCGAAGGCATCGACACCACCGTCGGCGTGCTGTTCAACACCGTCCCGGTACGCGTGCGTTCGGCGCCCCACGAGTCGATCGCCGAGCTGTGGCGGCGCACCCAGGACGACAAGGCGGACCTGCACGACCATCCGTACCTGGGCCTGAGCGAACTCCAGGCCATGGTGGGCGCGGGCCCGCTCTTCGACACCTTCTTCGTCTTCCAGAACCTGCCGCTGCCGGACAAGAACCGCGGGTTCGGCCCCGACGGGGCACTGCGCGTGCTGGGCCACGCGGTCCGCGACGCCACCCACTATCCGGTGTCGGTGGTGGTCACCCCGGGCGAGGTGACCCGCCTGCGGGCGATGTACCACGACGACGCCTTCACCCGCGCCGACGTCGAAGTGCTCACCGAACGCTACCTGCGGATCCTGGAAGCCTTCGCCGACGACCCGACGCGCGGCTGCGCCCGGATCGACGTACTCGCCCCCGCCGAACGCGGCCGGCTGGTCGCCGGCTGGAACGACACCACCCACCCGGTACCCGAACTGACCGTGGCCGATCTGCTGGAGGAGCGTGCGGCGCTGGTCCCGGATGTGGTGGCGGTGGTGCAGGATCCGGAGGGTGTCGCGCCGTTGGTGTGGTCGTATCGGGAGTTGAACGAGCGGTCGAATCGCATCGCGCGGTTGTTGCGTGCTCGTGGTGCGGGTCCCGAGCGGGTGGTGGGGTTGGCGCTGCCGCGTACGGCCGACATGGTGGCGGCGCTGTTCGCGGTGCTCAAGACCGGCGCGGCCTACCTGCCCATCGAACGCGACCTGCCGCACGAGCGCATCGCCTGGATGGTCGAGGAGGCCCGACCGGTCTGCGTGTTGACCGCCGGGGACGACAGCGTGGCCGGACCCCTCGTCGACCTCGACGACGCGTCGGTGCGAGCGGAGTTGGCGGAGTTGTCGGGTGCGGATCTTTCCGATGCCGAGCGCCCGGACTTCGTGCGGGGGGACGCGGGGCGGTTGGCGCATCCGGCGTATGTGATCTATACATCCGGTTCGACGGGTCGGCCCAAGGGTGTGGTCACGCCGTATCGGGGCTTGACCAATATGCAGGTGAATCACCGTCGGGAGATCTTCGATCCGGTGGTGGCGGCGGCGGGTCGGCGGTTGCGGGTGGCGCATACGGTGTCGTTCGCGTTCGACATGTCGTGGGAGGAGTTGTTGTGGCTGGTCGAGGGTCACGAAGTGCACGTGTGCGACGAGGAGTTGCGTCGTGACGCGCATGCCTTGACCCGGTATGTGGACCGGCACCGGATCGACGTCGTCAACGTCACCCCCACCTACGCCCAACACCTCCTGGAGGAAGGACTCCTCGACTTCGACCCCGCCGCCGGCCGCCACCGACCCGCGCTGGTGCTGCTCGGCGGCGAGGCGGTCTCGGACGGCGTCTGGGCCGCGCTGCGCGACACCGACGGCGTGTTGGGCTACAACCTGTACGGGCCGACCGAGTACACCATCAACACCCTCGGCGCCGGCACCGAGGACAGCGCGACGCCCGCGATCGGCCGACCGATCCTCAACACCGCCACGCACATCCTGGACGGCAACCTGCAACCGGTCCCGGTCGGCGTGCCCGGCGAGTTGTACATCACCGGCGTCGGTCTGGCCCGCGGCTATCTGAACAGCCCCGGGTCGACCGCGGCGCGGTTCGTGGCCAACCCCTTCGGACCACCCGGTTCGCGGCTCTATCGCACCGGCGACCTGGCCCGGCGCCGCCCGGACGGCATCATCGACTACCTCGGCCGGACCGACGACCAGGTCAAGATCCGCGGCCACCGCGTCGAACCGGCCGAGATCCAGAGCGTGTTGGACGCACACCCGGAGGTGGCACGCAGCGCCGTCGTGCCCACGACCGGCCCGGACGGCGCGGTACAGCTCACCGCCTACCTCGTCCCCGAGACCGCGGCCGGCACCGACGGCCACGCCGACGCCGAACACCTCGACGAATGGCGGCAGATCTACGCCGACGAATACACCACCATCGACACGGCCGTGTTCACCGAGGACTTCGCCGGCTGGGACAGCAGCTACGACGGCGCCCCGATCCCGCTCGCGCACATGCGCGAATGGCGCGCCGAGACCGTGCGCCGCATCACCGAGCTGCACCCGTCCCGCATCCTGGAGATCGGCGTCGGTACCGGGCTGCTCCTGGGCGAACTCGCGCCCGCGAGCGAGAGCTACTGGGCCACCGACTTCGCCGCGCCGGTCGTCGACAAGCTGCGCGCGGACCTGACCCACGCCCCCGAACTCGCCGCCAAGGTCGAACTGCGCACCGCCGCCGCGCACGAACTCGACGACCTGCCCACAGGGTTCTTCGACACGGCGGTGATCAACTCGGTCGCCCAGTACTTCCCGAGCCTGGACTACCTCACCGACGTGCTGCGCCGGGCCCTGGACCTGGTCCGCCCCGGCGGAGCGGTCTTCGTCGGCGACATCCGCAATTTGCGACTCGCCCGCACCTTCCACAGCGCGATCCGGCTCGGCCAGGCGAGCCCGGACGCCGACGACGCTACCGTCCGCGCCGCGATCGAGCGCGCCGTCCTGCTGGAGAAGGAACTCCTGGTCGACCCGGACTACTTCGCCGGGCTGGCCGACCTGCTGCCCGACCTCGCCGGCGTCGACCTGCGGATCAAACGCGGGCACCTGCACAACGAACTGACCCGGCACCGTTACGACGCCGTGCTGCGTCGCACCGGCGGCGCCGACGTCCCCTCGCTCGCCGACGCCCCGAGCCTGTCGTGGAACGCCGGCACCGGCATCGAGCCGGTGGTTCGCCGGCTGACCGAGGACCGCCCCGAAGGGCTGCGGGTGCGTGCCGTGCCCAACGCCCGCCTCGCCGGCGAACTCGCCGCCGAGCGTGTGCTGGCCAACGGCGGCACCGTCGACCAGGCCCGCCGGGCGCACACCGAGGCCGAGCGGGCCGACGACGCGGCGGCCGAACCCGAGACGTGGTACGCGCTCGGGGCCGAACTCGGCTACACCGTGGCCGTGACCTGGTCGGCGACCGGCTCCGGCAGCTTCGACGTCGTGTTCACGGCCGGTGACGCGACCGCGCACGGCGTCGTGGGTACCTACCTGCCCACCGGTGCCGGCCGTGCCGACGGGTCCGGCCACGCCAACCACCCGGCCGCCGCGCGCGAGGCGGCCGGCCTGGTCCCGCGACTGCGCGCCCACCTGCGCGAACGGCTGCCCGAGTACATGGTGCCCGCCGGATTCGTGCCGCTGGACCGGCTCCCGCTCACCGTCAACGGCAAGCTCGACCGTCGCGCACTGCCCGCACCGGACGCCGTTGTCGGCCGCTCCGGTACCCGCCCGCCGTCCGGCGCCGCCGAACTCGCGCTGAGCGCCCTGTTCGCCGAGGTCCTCGGCGTCGCCGAGATCGGTGCCGAGGACAACTTCTTCGACCTCGGCGGCCACTCCCTGCTCGCCGCCCGACTCGCCGCCAAGGCCCGGGGCACGCTCGGCGTCGAGATCGCCATCCGCGACGTCTTCACCGCCCCCACCATCGCCACGCTGGCCGGGCTGCTCGCCGAGCGCACCACAGCGGACCCGTCCGCCGCCGAGCCACTGCGCCCGCCCGTCACCCGCCGGGAGCGTCCCGATCGGGTGCCGCTGTCGTTCGCCCAGCGACGGCTGTGGCTGCTCGGCCAATTCGAGACGGCGAGCGCGGCCTACCACGAACCGATCGCGGTCCGGCTGCACGGCAGCCTGGATCGGCAGGCGTTGCAGGCGGCCGTACAGGACGTGGCCAACCGGCACGAGACGTTGCGCACGCTCTGTGTGGCGGCCCGGGAGCCGGCCGGAAACGGCGACACCGATGTCTACCAACACATCCTGGCGCCGGAAGTGGCCCGACTCGCGGTCGAGTTCGTCGACATCGACGCAGCCACGCCCGCCGCCGAAGCGGAGGCGGGCACCCTGGCCGCGCTCGTCGCGGCAGCCACCCGACGTCCGTTCGATCTGGGTACCGAACTGCCCCTGCGCATCACGGTCTTCCGGGTCGGCCGGGACGAACACGTGCTGCTCGCGGTGTTCCACCACATCGCGATCGACGAGTGGTCCATCCGCCCGTTCGCGCGGGACCTCGCCGCCGCCTACACCGCACGCGCCGCGGGACGAGCGCCCGCCTGGGAGCCGCTGCCGCTCCAGTACGCCGACTACACCCTGTGGCAAAACGATCTGCTCGGCGATCCGACCGATCCCAGCGGCCGGTACGCCCGCCAACTCGCCTACTGGACGTCGGCCCTGGCCGAGCTGCCGGAGGAACTGGCGCTGCCCATCGACCGCCCGCGTCCCACGGTGGCCGGCTACCGCGGCGGCACCGTCGAACGGCTGATCCCCGCCGAACTCGCGAACCGGATACGGGCGGTCGCCTCGGCGGCCGGCGCCAGCGCGTTCATGCTCTATCAGGCGGCGGTGGCGGCCCTGCTGCACCGGCTCGGCGCGGGGCAGGACATCGCGCTCGGCAGTCCGGTGGCCGGGCGGGACGACGAGGCATTGGGCGAACTGATCGGGTTCTTCGTCAACACCGTGGTGATCCGTGCGGACGTGACGGGAAACCCGACGTTCGCGGAGCTGCTGGCCCGGGTGCGGGACACCGACCTGGACGCGTTCGCCCACCAGGACCTGCCGTTCGAGCGACTCGTGGAGGAACTGAACCCGGCCCGCTCGCTCGGCCGAAACCCGCTGTTCCAGGTGATGGTCGGCTACCAGAACCAGGGCGTGGGCGAGGTCCGCTTCGGCGACATCACCCCGGTCGGCGAACGATTCACCCCGCCCACCGCCAAGTTCGACCTCGACTTCGTTTTCCGCGAGACGGATCTGGCGGCCGTGCCCGACGGCGCGGTCGAACTGGGCATCGAATACGCGGCGGACCTGTTCGACCACACCACCGTCGAGGACTTCGCCGAGCGGCTGTTGCGCCTGCTCGCCGCGATCGCCGACGATCCGAACCGCCGGGTGGGCGCCTACGAACTGTTGTCGGCGGCGGAGCACACGCGCATCGTGCGCGAGTGGAACGCGACCGAACTGCCGCTCCCCGACGCCACGGTGGCCGATCTGCTGGAGGAGCGTGCGGCGCTGGTCCCGGACGAGGTGGCGGTGGTGCAGGATCCGGAGGGTGTCGCGCCGTTGGTGTGGTCGTATCGGGAGTTGAACGAGCGGTCGAATCGCATCGCGCGGTTGTTGCGTGCTCGTGGTGCGGGTCCCGAGCGGGTGGTGGGGTTGGCGCTGCCGCGTACGGCCGACATGGTGGCGGCGCTGTTCGCGGTGCTCAAGACCGGCGCGGCCTACCTGCCGCTGGAGCGCGACCTGCCGCACGAGCGCATCGCCTGGATGGTCGAGGAGGCCCGACCGGTCTGCGTGTTGACCGCCGGGGACGACAGCGTGGCCGGACCCCTCGTCGACCTGGACGACGCTTTGGTGCGGGCGGAGTTGGCGGAGTTGTCGGGTGCGGATCTTTCCGATGCCGAGCGCCCGGACTTCGTGCGGGGGGACGCGGGGCGGTTGGCGCATCCGGCGTATGTGATCTATACATCCGGTTCGACGGGTCGGCCCAAGGGTGTGGTCACGCCGTATCGGGGCTTGACCAATATGCAGGTGAATCACCGTCGGGAGATCTTCGATCCGGTGGTGGCGGCGGCGGGTCGGCGGTTGCGGGTGGCGCATACGGTGTCGTTCGCGTTCGACATGTCGTGGGAGGAGTTGATGTGGCTGGTCGAGGGTCACGAAGTGCACGTGTGCGACGAGGAGTTGCGTCGTGACGCGCATGCCTTGACCCGGTATGTGGACCGGCACCGGATCGACGTCGTCAACGTCACCCCCACCTACGCCCAACACCTCCTGGAGGAAGGACTCCTCGACTTCGACCCCGCCGCCGGCCGCCACCGACCCGCGCTGGTGCTGCTCGGCGGCGAGGCGGTCTCGGACGGCGTCTGGGCCGCGCTGCGCGACACCGACGGCGTGTTGGGCTACAACCTGTACGGGCCGACCGAGTACACCATCAACACCCTCGGTGCCGGCACCGAGGACAGCGCGACGCCCGCGATCGGCCGACCGATCCTCAACACCGCCACGCACATCCTGGACGGCAACCTGCAACCGGTCCCGGTCGGCGTGCCCGGCGAGTTGTATGTCAGTGGGGTCGGCCTGGCCCGGGGCTATCTCGACAGTCCCGGGTCGACCGCGGCGCGGTTCGTGGCGAACCCGTTCGGGCCGCCGGGTTCGCGGCTCTATCGCACCGGCGACCTGGCCCGGCGCCGCCCGGACGGCGTCATCGACTACCTCGGCCGGACCGACGACCAGGTCAAGATCCGCGGCCACCGCGTCGAACCGGCCGAGATCCAATGTGTGTTGGACGCACACCCGGACGTGCAGCGGTCCGCGGTCGTGCCGAGCGCGGACGGGACCCGGTTGACCGCCTACCTGGTCGGCGGAGCCGACCCGCACGCGCTGCGCACGTGGGCGGCGGCTCGGCTGCCGGACTACATGGTGCCGAGCGCGTTCGTGCCACTGGAGGCACTGCCGCTGACCGTCAACGGCAAACTGGATCGGGCCGCGCTGCCCGAGCCGGACTTCGCCGCGTCGGTTTCCGACCGAGGGCCCCGGGACACCGTCGAGGCGGTGCTGTGTCGGGTCTTCGCCGACGTCCTGGACCTGCCTCGGGTGGGCATCGACGACAACTTCTTCACTCTCGGCGGGCATTCGCTGCTCGCGGTGCGTCTGGTCGGCGCGATCCGGGCCGCCGATCCGGGGCGCGACCCCGATGCGGTCACGGTCGCGATGGTGTTGACCGCACCGACGGTCGCCGACCTCGCGGAGCGGTTGCGCGCCGGCCGTGCCGCGCACGACCCGACGGCGCCGGTAGCGGTGCTGCGGGCCGGCGGCGAACTCCCGCCGCTGTTCTGTGTGCATGCCGGCTTCGGCTTCGCCTGGCCCTACACGAGCCTGCTTGCGCAGGTGCCGGCCGATCACCCGGTGTACGGGCTCCAGTCCGCGATGTTGTCCGGCGCCGCCGCGCCGGACCGGTTCGAGGACCTGGTCGCGGAGCACCTGCGCAGCATCCGCACGATCCGGCCGCACGGCCCCTATCGGCTCCTGGGCTGGTCCTTCGGCGGCGAACTCGCGTACGCGCTGGCCACCGAGTTGCAGCGTGCGGGCGAGCGGGTGGACCTGCTGGTGCTCGTCGACGCTCAGCCGCCGGTGCCACGAGCGGACGGCGACCCGGCCCAGGACGACGGGTTCGGCGAAGAGGCCGCGCGGGCACAGTTGTTGCGGTCGACGGCGGCCGGGACGGACCTGGTCGGCGCGCTGGGCGAGGAGTTGGTGGCGGCGCTGCTGCGCACCCGCATCGCGTACGAACCCCTCGCACCCGCCGACCCCTACCCGGCGTTCCGCGGCGACGTGTTGTGTGTCGCCGCGCGGGAGAACACCGAGCGCACCGGCCGTCGGGCCTGGGCGGCCCATGTGCGCGGCGTGGTCGAGGAGCACGTCCTCGACCACGCGCACGACGATCTGCTGACCTCGGCCGCGGTGGCCCAATGGGGCCCGCACGTACGCCGAAGGTTGCCTGCACCACACCGAGAGAGGCACTGACCCATCATGCGAACATTCGCAGCGCCGGCCTTCGTCCGCCGGCACACCGCCCGCCGTTCCGGCCCCTCCCGGATCGCCGCGGTCGCGATAGTCGCGGCCCTCGTGTCGGGCCTGGCGGCCTGCGGCGACGGCGACGACAAGAAGGACTCCACCGGCACCGGGCCCGCCTCGGCGCCGGCCTCTCCCGGTACGGGCGGGGCGGCGGCGCCGGCGTACCCGATCACGATCACGCACAAGCTGGGCACGACCACGATCAAGAAGGCGCCCAAGCGCATCGTCGCGCTGGGCGAGGGCGATCAGGACGCCGCGCTCGCGCTCGCGACCAAGCTGGCCGGCATGGTCGAGACGACCCCGCCGGACGGGGTGGCTCCGTGGGCCAAGCCCAAGCTGGGCGGGGACAAGCCGCAGATCATCACGATGGGCGAGAACGGCGCTCCGCTGGAGAAGGTGCTCGCGCTCCAGCCCGATCTGATCCTGGCGAACACCGACTACTGGGTCGAGCAGGAGTACGAGAAGCTCAGCAAGATCGCGCCGACCACGGCGTTCGAAACCGGCCCCTCGCAGGACAGTTGGCAGCAGGTGACCCGGCAGGTGGGCAGGGCGCTGGGCAAGTCCACCGAGGCCGAGAAGCTGGTGACCGATCTGGAGGCCAAGGTTGCCGGCGTCGCCAAGCGCCATCCGGCGATCACCGGCAAGTCGTTCGCGCTGACCAACGCGCAGAACGCGGGCACGGTCGCGGTGCTCAAGGACCGGTCCGACACGTCCGTGAAGCTGCTCGCCGGGTTCGGGATGACCTTCCCGGACAGCCTCGCCGGGCTGCCGGGGGCCGGATTCGCGGCCGAGTTGAGCATGGAACGGCTGGACGTGCTCGAAGTGGGCGTGTTGCTGAGCAACTACAACGGCGACGACGTGCTGCGCAAGGCGATCGAGGGCAATCCGCAGTTCGCGAAGCTGAACGTGGTCAAGCGGGGCTCGTACGTGCCGCTGGACTCCAACGACTTCTGGGCGCTGCGCGCGCCCACCCCGCTGGCGGTGGAGTACGTGGTCGACAAGATCATGCCCCGCGTGGACGCCGCGGCACAGGCCGCGAAGAGCTGACCACAGGTTGCCGGTTGCCTTCGTGAAATGACCTCAACTCCCGCTCCGTCTCCGGGAGTTGAGGTCATTTGCCGTATCGCGACGGCGCTCCGGGCACGGTGGGCCGGTGTGCGGTCGGTGTCAGAGTACGGCGACCGTGGTGCCGGCGATCTGGCCCGGCATGCCGGGTACCGGTTCGGCCGGGTCGGCGCCGAGCGCCACGATCCGGTTGTCCGTGTCGACGTGCACCACGCGGGGTCGATGCCCGGCGATCTCGGTCTCGTCCAGGAGCACGAAGGCCATCACGATCACCAGGTCGCCGGGGTGGATCAGCCGTGCGGCGGCCCCGTTGGCGCCGATCACCCCGCTGCCACGCGGGCCGGGGATCGCGTAGGTGGTCAGGCGGGCTCCGGTGTCGATGTCGACCACCTGGACCACCTCGCCCTCGGCGATGCCCGCCGCGTCCAGCAGGTCCTCGTCGACCGTCAGCGAACCGACGTAGTGCAGGTCGGCCTGGGTCACCCGGGCCCGATGGATCTTGCCGCTCAGCAACGTGCGCAACACCGGTGTTCTCCGCTCAGTTCTCGGTGGCGGCCACGAGGGAGCGCGGTCGCATGTCGGTCCAGTGGCTCTCGATGTGTTCCAGGCAGTGCGCTCGGGAGGCGGGTCCGTGCTCGGTGTGCCAGCCGTCGGGCGGGGTCAGGAACTCGGGCCACAGCGAGTACTGGCCCTCGTCGTTGACCAGGGCCAGGAACGTGCCGGAATCGTCGTCGAACGGGTTCGTCACAGCCGTCGGCCTTTCGTGGTCGGCGTGTTGGTCGTCGATGTGCCGCCGGGGGAGTCGGCGGTGGGTGCGTGGTCGGCGGGGCCGGGGTCGTCGGCCGGGAGTGTCGCCGTCTCGCCGGGTTCCGGTGCCGGGTCCGCGATCGGCGCCGAGGTCGGTCCGGCGGCGCGCAGCGCGGGCAGGGCGCCGGCGACCGCGAGCACCGCGGCGACACACGCCACGCCGCCCGCGACCAGGGTGGCGCCGGGGCCGAGCAGCCGGGCGACGCCGCCGGAGAGCGCGTTGCCGGTTGCCGGACCTGCGGTGGCCTGGGCCAGCCACAGGCTGCCCACCCGGCCCTGGAGCCGGTCGGGCGTGTACTGCTGGAGGAGCGCGCGGCGCAGGATCTCGGAGATCGTGTCGGCGCCGCCCGCGAGGGCCAGCAGGAGCAGTCCCAACCACAGGTGCCGGCTCAGACCGAACGCGGCGATCGCCGCGCCCCACAGCGCGGCCACCATGATCAGCGTCGTCCCGGGGCGTCGGGCCCGGCCGATCCAGCCGCTGGCCAGGGCGCCCAGGAAGGCGCCCACGGCGGGTGCGGTGTAGAGCAGGCCGACGGCGGTGGGGCCGCCGTCGAACACCTCGTTGCCCATCTCCGGGAACAGCGCGTACGGCATCGCCAGGACGACGGCGGCCAGGTCGACGAGCATCAGCCCGCGAATGATCCGGTTCGCCCGCACGTGCCGCAGGCCGTCCAGGATGGCCTGTACCGGGTGTTGCGTGGCGTCGTGATCGGGGTCGGCGTCCGCGTCGGGTTCGGGGCGCAGATCCGGCAGCCGCCACAACAGGGCCGCGCCCACCACGAATCCGGCCGCGTCGATCAGGTAGCACACCGCGACCCCCGGACCGGCGGCGATCAGGCCCGCCAGGCTGGGGCCGACCATGGCGCCGAACTGGGTGGTCAGGGTGAGCAACGCCCCGGCGGCGGCAAGGTGTTCGCGTCCGGCCAGGGCGGGGGTGACGGCCATCAGCGCGGGTGCGCCCAGGCCGCCGGCGACGCCTGCGGCGATGGCGGCGAGGTAGACGAACCACAGTTGCGGCTCGGGGGCGAGGGCGTTGCCGGCCAGGGCCAGGACCACGACGGCGGAGCCGGCCCGGGTGGCCAGGATCAGCCGGCGTCGGTCGGCCCGGTCGGCCAGCACGCCGCCGGCGAGCAGGCCGACGCACAGGCTGACGCCGATCACCAGGTTGACCAGCCCCACGTGCAGCGAGGAGTTGCCGAGGTCGTACACCTGGATGCTCGCGCCGACCGAGGTCAAGGCGGTGCCGAGCATGGACAGCGCGGTCGCGGTGAACAACAGCCGGAAGTCGCGGTTGGCGCGCAGCGGCGTGATGTCCACCGCGATTTCGCCCAGACGCACGGATCAGCCCTGTCGGGAGGAGGTCACCGGGCCGGACGCGAGGTCGGCCCCGGTCCCGGCCCGGGACGTGGCGTCGGTTTCGGCCTCGGGGGCGGGGTCCGAGGCGGTGTGTTCGTTGATCGAGGCGAGGATCTCGCCGGCGCGGACCGCGATGTTGGACAGGAGGGTGGAGCCGAGGCCGTGGGTGTGCTCGGTTCCGCCCTGGAGGTAGATCCCGGCGTCGAGCGGGGGTTCGGTGACCACGCGGTAGTCGCGGCCCAGCCGCGGGCGTCCGTATTCGTCGCGGGCGCACGCCCGGGCGGTGTCGCCGAGGAGCGCGAGACCGTCGCCGGGTCGGTAGCCCGTCGCGTAGACGACCACGTCGGCGCGCAGCGTCTCGGTTTTGCCGGTGGGCAGGAACTCGACGTCCACATGGGCGGCTTCGGGATCCTCGCGCACCTCCACGACCCGGGTGGCGTGCCGGATGTACAGGCGCTGCCGGCCCCGGACGCGCTCCTCGTACACGCGTCGGTACAGCTCCTCGATCAGATCCCCGTCCACGACCGAGTAGTTCGTGTTGCGGTGATAGTCCGTCAGTTGCCGTTTGACCTGCTCGGGCGCCTCGAAGTAGTGGTCGACGGCGGCCGGGTCGAAGATGCGGTTGGCGAACGGGCTGTCGTCCGCAGGGGAGTAGCCGTAGCGGCTGAAGACCGCGTGTATCTGTGCGTCCGGGAAGCGGCGATGCAGGTAGTCCGCGCTCTCGGCGGCGCTTTGCCCGGCGCCGACCACCACCGCGGTGCGCACGTCGGCCGGATCGAGGTCGGCGACGTTGGGCACCAGCCGGGAGTTGTGCCACACCCGCGTGGTGATGCCGACGCCGTCCGGCAGATGCGGGCTCAGGCCCGGGGCGAGGACCACGTTGCGGGCGCGGTGTACGACGGGGTCGTTCGCGACGGTGACGTCGAAGGCGGTGATCCGGCCGTCGGTGACCACGGGTTCGATCGCCAGGACCTCGGCGGCGTAGCGCACCTGGTGGGCCACCCGGGCCGCGGCCCATTCGAGGTAGCCGTGGAACTCGGCCCGGAGCGGGAAGAACACCTTGTGGTTGACGAAGTCGACGAGGCGGTCGATCGAGTGCAGGTAGGCGACGAAGCTGAAGTCGCTGGTCGGATTCCTCATCGTGGCAAGGTCCTTGAGGAACGAGACCTGCATGGTCGCGCCGTCGACGAGCATGCCGCGGTGCCAGCCGAAGGTCTGCTGTTTCTCCAGGAACAGGGCGTCGACCCGGTGTTCCGGTGCGGCGAGCGTGTTGTGTTCCTCGATCGCGACGGCGAGCGCCAGGTTCGAAGGCCCGAATCCGACCCCGACGAGGTCGTGAATGGTCTTTCCGTCGTGCCGAGCTGAGGTCAACGCACGCGTCCCTTCTGGGTGGTGGCCTCGAAGGGCACACAGAGCACTTACGGCGGTACGTAGGCGAGGCTAACCTAACTTCGATCGCTGTGACCAGGGTCGGACGCGGTTCGCCGGCTAGCGACGCCCGCCGAGCGGGATGACCAACGGGGTGCCGGCGATGGGGCATTCGATCACCGCGGCGCGCAGGTCGAACACCTCCCGGACCAGGTCGGGGGTGACGATCTCGGTGGGCGGTCCGGCCGCGAGCACTCGGCCGTCGCGCATCGCGATCAGGTGGTCGGCGTACCGGCACGCGTGGTTGAGCTCGTGGATGACCATCACCACGGTGCGGCCCTCGGCCCGCCCCAACTCGGCCACCAACTCCAATACGTCCACCTGGTAGGCCAGATCGAGGTAGGTGGTGGGCTCGTCCAGGAGCAATACCGGGGTGTCCTGGGCCAGTGCCATCGCGATCCACACGCGTTGGCGCTGCCCGCCGGAGAGTTCGTCGATGGCGCGTCCGGCGAGGGCGTCCACGCCGGTGGCCGACAGCGCGGCGTCGACCACGGCGTCGTCCCCGGACGACCACTGTCGCCACCAGCGCTGGTAGGGCGTGCGACCGCGGGCGACCAGATCGCGCACGGTGATTCCCTCGGGGGCGGTCGGCGACTGCGGGAGCAGCGCCAGCCGTTGCGCGAAGTCCCGCCCGGAATGGCGGGCCACGCTCTCGCCGTCGAGCAGGACGGTGCCCTGACGCGGTTTCAGCAACCGGGCCAGAGCGCGCAGCGCGGTCGACTTGCCGCACGCGTTGGGGCCGACCAGGGCGGTCACCCGGCCGGCGGGGATGTCCAGGTCCAGGTCTCGGGCGACGGTGCGTTCGCCGTAGCCGAGGGTGAGTCCCTCGGCGGCCATCCCGGGGGCGGTTGTCGGGGAGGCGGTGGCGGGAGGATGCGGCAGGGTTGCGACGGCGCTCGGGGACGGGGCTGCCTTTCCCGCTGCCGACTCGGTGGATTGCCTTGTGTGCGGCGTTTGTTCGACGGACGCGATCGAGTCGTCGGCTTCGTTCGCCTCGTTCGCTTCGGTGCCGTCCGGGTGCCCCGTCGGCTTCGTCTGCTCTGTCGCGGAACCCACGTCAGCCTCCCTTTCCGGCCCGGTTGTTCCGGGCGAGCAACCACAGCAGGTACGGCGCCCCGACGGCGCCGGTGACGATGCCGACCGGGAGTTCGGTGGGGAACGCGGTCCGGGCGACCACGTCCGCCAGGACCACCAGGGCCGCGCCGACCAGGCCGCTGAGCACCAGCGGCAGACCGGGGGTGCCGGCCAGTCTGCGGGCGATCTGCGGGGCGGCGAGCGCGACGAAGACCACCGGCCCCGCGCACGCGGTCGCCACCGCCGTCAGCGCGGTGGCCAGCACGAGCAGCCCGATCCGCGAGCGGGTGACCGGCATGCCCAGGCTCGCGGCGGTGTCGTCGTCGAACTGGAGCATGCGGTACGGCCGGGCGAGTGCGATGGTCGCGGGCACCAGGACGACGAGCGTGTAGCCCAGCCAGCGCACGTGGGTGTATTCGCGTCCGTCCAGGCTGCCGGTCAGCCACGAGGTGGCCCGGGTCGCGGCGTCGATGTCGACGCGCGCGAGCATCCAGCGGGTGGACGCGGCCAGCATGCCGTTGACCGCGATGCCCACGAGCACGAAGCCGTACCCGGAGATGGTGCCGCCGCGAAACGCCAACAGGTAGATGGCCGCAGCCGTGGCGAGTGCGCCGACCAGGGCGCCGAACGGGACCGCGCCGTAGGTCGTGGACCGCGTGGTGCTCACGCCGCCCAGCAGGATCGCCAGGACGGCGCCGGCGCCGGCCCCGGCGGTGATCCCGATCAGGTCCGGCCCGGCCAGCGGATTGCGCGTGACGGCCTGGAAGACCGCCCCGGACATGCCGAGTGCGAGCCCGACCAGCATGCCCACCAGGGCGCGCGGGAGCCGGAGTTCGTGCACGACCAACTCGGCGTCGGCGGGCCCGGCCCCGAACAGCCCGGTGACCACGTCGCGCCAGGCGAGCGGATAGTCGCCCAGCGCCAGCGACGCGATCAGCCCGCCGAAGACCACCGCGACCAGGCCGAGGACGGCGACGAGGGTGCGCGGGCGCACGGCGAGCCCGAGCGGCCCGCGTTCCCACCGCAACACGCGCGGCAGGTGATCGGCAGTCTTCATCCGGAGTGCTCCCCGATCCTTCCACGCCTGACCAGATAGATGAGGAACGGCGCTCCCAGGAACGCGGTGACCACGCCGACCTCCACCTCCGTCGGGCGCGCGATCACCCGGCCGACCACGTCGGCGAGCAACAACAACACCGCGCCCGCCAGCCCCGAACACGGCACCAACCAGCGGGCGTCCGGCCCGGTGAAGGCCCGCAACACGTGCGGGACGACCAGGCCGACGAACACGATCGGCCCGGCGGCGGCGACCGCCGTACCGGTCAGCAGGACCACCGCGAGTGCGCCCAGGGTGCGGGTGGCGCCCGCTCGGGTGCCGAGCGTGGTGGCGAGTTCGTCGCCCAGGGCCAAGGCGTTGAGCCGGCCGGTCAGGCCGAGCGCGAGGCAGACGCCGACCAGTACGAACGGCAGCAGGAACAGCGTGGTCTCGCCGTCCCGACCGGCGAGCGAACCGACCGCCCAGGAGCGGTATCGGCCGAGCGAGTCGGGGTCGGTCAGCACGAGGGCGCTGGTGCCGGCCTCCAGCAGGGCGCTGACCGCCGCCCCCGCGAGCGCGAGTTTGGCGGGAGTGGCGCCGCCGACGCCGGCTCCGCCGACGAGATAGGCGATCGTGCCCGCGATCGCCGCGCCGACGAAGGCGAACCACAGATAGCTGTGCGATCCGGTCAGTCCGAGCAACCCCACGCTCGCCGCGACCGCGAAGGCCGCGCCCGCGCTGACCCCGATCAGCCCGGGATCGGCCAGCGGATTGCGGGTCACGTCCTGGGCCACCGCACCGGCCACACCCAGCGCGACGCCGACCAGCAGCCCGAGCAGGGTTCGCGGGACCCGCAGATCGCGGATCAGCCCGGCGTCACCGGTGCGTTCGCCGCCGAGCATGGCGAACACCTCGCTCGGCGCGACGGTGCGGGTGCCGATGGCCAGCGACGCGAACACCGCGCCGAGCAACAGCACGGCCAGCAGCACCAGCAGCCCCAGCCGTCGCGAACGGCCGGACGCGGCACGGGCGTCGGGCACGGCGGCGACGACGGACGAAGCGTCGGGGGAATCGACCCGGAGAGACACTCCAGTAAGGTAAGGCATACCTGAACGACTTGCCCAGTGTGCCCCGTCGCGGCGCCACGACGACCCCGAACCATCGAGTCCGCAACGACGAAGGAGTCCCATGGCGCGAGACGACACGGCGAACCCGGTCACCGAGGGCCGCGGCCGTACCGGGCGTTCGCCGATCCGTACCTGTCTGGCCACGGTCGTGCGCTCGGTCGAGGTGACCCCGCGAATGTTGCGACTGACGCTCGGCGGCGAGCGGTTGCGCGGATTCGACGGTGGCAGGCAGGCGGATGAACGGGTCAAACTATTCTTTCCGCCTCTGGGCGAGTCGATCCCGGTGATGCCCGAATTCGGCCCGGACGGCCCGGCCCATCCCGACGGCTGCACACCGGCGCACGCGCGCAACTACACCGTGCGACGCTTCGACCCGGCCGGACCCGAACTCGACATCGACTTCGTGATCCACGGCGGCGGCCGCGCGGTCGAGTGGGCGCGCGACGCCCGACCCGGTGACGTCCTGGGCATAGCCGGCCCCCTGCCCGGCTCGCTCCCGCCCGCCGACGCCGACCAGTTGCTGATCGCCGGCGACGAGACGGCACTGCCGGCCGTCGCCTCGATCCTCGAACGTCTCGCCCCCGGCACCCGCGCACACGTCTTCGTCGAGGTCGCCGACCGCCACGAGGAACAGCCCCTGGTCGCCGCCCCGGACACCGACGTGCGGATCCGTTGGCTGCACCGCGATACCGCGATCGACGCGGACGAGGACCAACTGGCCGACGCGGTCTGCGAATTCCCCTGGCCAGACGGGACCGTGCACGCCTGGGTCGCCGGTGAGGCACTCACCGTCCGCACCATCCGCCGCTACCTGCGCAACGAACGCGGCCTGAACCGGGACACCCTGCACGCGGCCGGCTATTGGCGCCGCGGCAAGACGGTGGAGGAGTGGCTGAACGAAGCGGAGGACACCGAGAGTTGACACTCGACCCGGCCGCCGGGCGCCGAAGGCGCACGGCCGACGCACGGGTTCGAGAACAACTCCGGCCAGGGGTGTCATGAAACCGCACGGTCGAGGCGTTACTCGTGTGACGCCAACGTGTGGAGGCCCCATGTCGGGAAGCAAGGCCGCGGACTTCGAGGAGTTCGCGCATGCGCGCAGCAGCCAACTGTTGCGTACCGCCTGCCTGCTCACCGGCGATTGGCACCTGGCCGAAGACCTGGTGCAGGAGACCTTCGGGAAGTTGTTCCCACGCTGGAACCGGGTGAGCACGATGGACGCCCCGATGGCGTACGCGCACACCACTCTGGTCCGCACCTTCCTGTCCGCGCGCCGACTCAAACGCTGGTCGGAGCATCCCGCCGAGGAACTCCCGGAGCCGCACGCGCCGGCCACCGCCGACATCGAGCTGCGGCTGACGCTCCTGGAAGGGCTGGCCCGGCTGTCCCCGGCCGATCGCGCGGTGCTGGTGCTGCGCTATTGGGAGGACTACTCGGTCAAGGAGACCGCGGACATCCTGCGGACCGCGCCCGGCACCGTACCGGTGCGCGCCAAGCGGGCCCTGGGCCGGCTGCGCACCCTCCTGGGCACCGAACTGGGCATCCCGGCGCCGACATGCTGACCGGACCCGAAGGCCACCACCGACCCCGTGATCGCGACCGGAAGGACGTGCAGGCCGTGTTCACCGATACGGACCCGTTCAGCGACGAGGACTTCGAACGGTACGAACGGGAGTTGCCCGGTGCGCTGCGCGCGGTCGGCGACACGTTTCCCGGCCCCAGCTCCGACCTGGTAGCGCGTGGTCTCGCCCGCGGCCGGCAACGCCGGCGGTTCCGCACCCTGCGGCGGAGCGCCCTCGCCGCCGTCCTGGTGACGGCGAGCGTCGCCGGCTGGGCCACCGTCCGGGGCACGTTCGACGCGTCGACGGCCGGGCCCGGGGACCGCCCCGACACGCCCTGGGTGACCAAGGCGCCGCGCGACCTGATGCCCCTGCTGGCCGCGGCCGTTCCCGCCGACGGTGGACTGACCGACGGGGAGACCCACTTCGAGGCCGGCCTGCCGAGGGTGCTCCGGACCGAGGCGCGGGTCCAGGCGACGTACCGCAATCCGTCCGGATCCTCGGTGCTCACCGTGGTGATCAACCGCCCGGGTCCCGGAGACGACCAGGACCCCGCCGCCACGACCTGCGCCGGGACCCGCCCGGAGGACGAGTGCACCCGCTCGACCGACCCGGACAACGGCGTGCTGATCGCCCGCAAGACCTCGAAGCAGGCGGGAAGCGTCGAGCAGGAGTGGCGTGCGGTGTACATCCGTGCGGACGGTGCACACGTCGACGTGCGCGTCGGCGGCAGATACCTGCTGCCGGGCGATACCACCGGCATTTCGGTGCTGAGCCTGGAGCAGATCGCCGCCGTCGCCCGCAGCGCGAGCTGGGAGCCGGTGGTCGCCGCCATACCCACCCCCGCCCAGCAGGTCGCCGGGCTGGTGCCGGCCCTGTTGTCGCCCGGCTCGCACGTGGTGTCCGCGGACGGCTCCTCGGGCACGGGCGAGTTCGTGGTGGACACCCAGGGCAGGACGAACGGGCTGAACGTGAGCGCCGAGGCCGGCCCGGTCGGCGAGCGCCCGGTCTGTCCGCCGGGCGTCGACGGCAGCACCTCGGCGGGGGGTTGCGAGATCGTCAAGCTGTCCGACGGCACCCCGGCACGGATCGACACGGAGCGCACCGAGGACGGCCGGTACGTGCCCTGGGCCCTGACCGCGTTCCGCGCCCACGGACTCAGGATCCGCTTCGAGGCGAACACGCCGCCCGTGAAGGAGCGGGGCGAGAAGCGCTCGATCGACTGGGCCGGACTCCCCGTGATCCAGGAGCAGGCGAAGACGATCGCGGTCTCCCCGCGCTGGGACGCCCCCTGACCGGCCGGCACCGGTGATCCCGGGCCCGGGCCGCTGATCCACGTCGGCGATCGCCCGAACCCCCGCCCCTCGTCGGGCACCCGATTCCCCGAGGCAACCACCGCGTCGCCCCGGTGCGGACACACCGCGCCGGGGTGTGCTTCGCGCTGCCCGAAAGTGCCCGGCCGAGCCCGGCGGACCCGACTCCCCTCCAGCGACGAGAAAGCGCCCATGTTCCCTGCATCACGCGCCCGCCTGCGCCGGTCGGCACCGGAGGTGTCGAGGTTCGCCCTGGTGGGCGGCCTCGGATACACCACCGATGTCGTCCTGTTCAACATCCTTCGGACCCTCCTGGACACCCCCTCCCTCCTCGCCAAGCTCGTCTCGCTCGGCGCCGCCACCGTGGTGGCCTACCTGGGCAACCGCCGCTGGACCTATGGCGACCGCGTCATGGGTGACGAAGTCGCCGATGTCCGACGGCGCTTCCTGCTGTTCGTCGCCTGGAGTTGCGGCGGCCTGGCCATCCAACTCGGCTGCCTCGCCTTCTCCCGTGACGTGTTGGGCTTCGACGGCCTGCTCGCGGACAACATCGCCGGCAACCTGATCGGCATGGCCCTGGCCACGGCGTTTCGCTTCTGGGGCTACCGCACCCGGGTCTTCCGCGCCGAGCCCGCGGTCCCCGACGCGGCGTCCTCGCCGGTGGGCGCCCACGACGGGTCCGGGTCCGCGCGGTGAACGCCGCCGCACTCGTGGTCGCGCTGCTGTGCACGCTGACCGGATGCTGGCATCTCGCCTGCGCGAGCGGGATGCGCCGAGCGGTGGACCTGGTGCTGGTCTGGCTGTTGCTGAGCACCGCCCAACTGTCCGCCCTGACCCTGCTGGTCGGCGGCCTGCTGCGGCACCTGGAGGCGGGCGCGCTGTTCGGCGCCGCGCTGGTGCTCGCCGCCGCGGAGATCGTGGCCACCCGACGGCCGGGCGCCGACCCGGCCCGCCGCCGCGGGGTCGCCGTCGCCGCCGGGTTGTGGCCCCGCGTCCTGCGTTGCGGCCGGCACCCGCTGGTCGTCGTGTCGGCGCTGCTGGTGGCCGCCCAGTACGGCTGGCGCGCCGCGCTGGCCGCGTTCCTGGGCCCGCTGGACTACGACGGACTGTGGTACCACCTGCCCGGACCCGCCATCTGGCTGCAACAGGGCTACGTCGGGCACACCCCGCAGGTGTTGTGGGCCGACGTCTACCCACAGGGCCAGGAACTGCTCACCGGCTTCAGCGGCGCCTTCGTCGGCGACACCCGACTCGGTTGGGCCTCCGGCCTCGCCTTCCTCGCCCTGGGCGCGGTCGCCACGGCCGGCCTCGCCCGTACCGCCGGTGCCCGGCGCGCACACGCCACCCTCGCCGGCCTCGGCCTCCTGGCCGTCCCCGCGGTATTCCTGGAAGCCTCCACCACCTACGTCGACTTCGCCACGGCCGCGACCGGCCTGACCGCGCTGCAGCTGACCCTCGGCATCCACCCCGCCGTCCGGGACGCCATCGAACACGGCGGCCTCGACGCGCGCCGCCGGCTGCGTGGCCGGGTCCTGTTCGTCGGGATCGCACTGGGACTGGCCATCGGCGTCAAGTCCTCGAACCTGCTGACCGCCGGCATGGTCGCGGCCCTGGTCGTGGTGCAGACCTGGCGCGTGGTCGGCGACCTGCGCCGCGCCGCGCCGAGCACGCGGCGGCAATCGGCCACCCGCTTCGCGCGGTTGCGCGAGCACGGCGCCGCCACCGCGCGGCTCGCCCTGCCGAACGCGGCCGTACTGGGCCTGCCCGCCCTCGCGTTGGGCGGCTACTGGTACATCCGCACCTGGATCAGCTACGGCAACCCGTTTTATCCCTTCACCATGCTCGGCTTCCACGGCAAGGGATCCGTCGACGAACTGATCATCGTGCGCAACACCGCGCCGGAGGTCGCCGGCGAGAGCAAACTGCGCGCCACCTTGCACTCGTGGCTCCACGACCGCGAACGGGTGGCCTACACGCACGACCAACAACCCGGCGGCTTCGGGCTGCAATGGATCTACGTACTGCTCCCGATCGTGCTCGTCGCCCTCGCCCTGTTCCTGCTCAGGCGCCGCTTCGATCTGTTGTGGGGGCTGTTGCTGCCGGTGCTCGTCTCGGCGACGGCCTCCCCGGCGCCGTGGTGGGCGCGCTACCAGTTGATCCTGCCGGCGTTCGGCTGCGTGTGTCTGGCGGCCGTGCTGACCGCCGTAGCCCAACGGCCGAGCGGCCGGGGGCCGCGTGGGTCGGTGCCCCGGGTACTTCGCCGCGGTACGGCCGGCCTGGTCGCGGGCGCGTTCGTCGCGACCACGGCGATCTCCATGTGGTGGGCGACCCAGCCGACCAACACCTGGATCGGCGACCGGACGTCCGCGCACCGGGCGACCGTCCGCGAGACGGTGGATCTGATGCGCGACCCGGATCGGGACCGACGCATCCTGCCCACGGCCGCCTACGCCGCGATGAACCGGGTCCCCGACGGCCGGACCGTGGCCTTCACCGAGTTCACCCACCAGCGCTTCGTGAACCTGATCATGGGCGAACGCGGACAACGGCGCGTCACCAGCCTCGGCGAGCCGCGCGACGCCGCCGATTTCGACCGCCGGCTGCGGGCGTCCGGCGCCGGATACCTCCTGCTGACGACCGGCGGCCCGGACCGTGATCTGCTGCTCGCCGTGCTGCGCGATCGGGCCCACTATCGGCCGGTGGTGCGTGGGAGCGGCGCGATCGGCTGGTTCGGCGGCGGAGCCGGCGCGGAACTCTTCGAGGTCGGCGACTTCAGCGCGACCGTGTGTGCCGACCGGAAGCCCCGGCTGGCCGCCACGAAGCCGGACCGGGAGACCATCGCGGTCCTGCTGCAGGACGCCTGCGCGGCGCCGCTGTTCGAGGTGGAGGTGGCGCTCGTGGACGAGCGTGCGACGGCGATCGTTCGTACCTGGACCTCCCGGGAGGGCGAAGCCGTCCTGCGGATACCGCCCGACCTGGTCGGGAAGCCGCTGCGGGTGCGGTTCGAGGGCGACGGCTACTACGGCCCGGCCGAGAAGACCGCCGAAACCGGCCCCGGCGGTTGACGGTCCGGGCGGGGCCGGGTCCCGGGGTCCGTTCCGGGGACTTGTCGTATCCGACCGAAGGGGTACGCGAGTCCTGGGTCTTTCGGACGAGGCGCGGAGTGGGGTGTATTACCTAGCGTCGGAGTCATGAAATCGGATGATTTTCCCCCACCTCATGACGCCGACGATCCGGCGGTCGAACCTCGGCACGGGCCGCGAGCGCGCCCGATCTCGGGCCTGCGCCCGGTCGGACCGTTGTTGTGCATGGCCGCCGCGGCCGCCGGCGGACCCGCGCACAGCGCCGCTTCGGCCGCGACGCCCACCGATACCGCCGCCTCACGCGGTGACCCGGCGTGTGCGCTGGCCCGCTTTGCGTATCCCTTGGGCAGCACCGTCCCGGGCGGTTCCACGGCGGATCTGGAGCCGTTCGACACGATGATCCGCGGCGCGGACGTGGTCGGCGTGGGCGAGGCCACGCACGGTTCGAGCGAGTTCTGCACCATCAAGCACCGGCTGTTCCGCCACCTGGTCGAACACCGGGGCTTCCGCGGCTTCGTGTTCGCGGTGCACTGGGGTGCCGGGGTGCGCCTGGACGCGTGGGCGCGGCACGGCACCGGCCACCTGAGGACGATCATGGACGAGGAGTTCCAGGCCGGCAGCAGCCAGTGGAACACCGTCGAGACGCGTGATCTGTTCCGCTGGATGCGCACCTGGAACGTGCGCCACCCCGACGACCCGGTCCGGGTGGCCGGGGCGGGCGCCGACTACGCCGACCCCGCGCTGTTCGACACCGTGACCGCCTACGTCGCCCGGACCCGCCCGCATCTCCTGCCCGAGGTGCAACGGCTGTACCGCGAGTCCCGGCCCGCGGCCCGCATGGACGAGACCATCCGCGCCCGACTGGCCCGCCCCCTCGCCGATCGGGCCCGCCTGCGTGCGGACACCCGCCGCGTGCTCTCGCTCCTGGAACCGTGCCCGCCCGGCACCGCCGCCGCCGAACACGAGCTGATGCTCCGGCACGCCGCGGTGATCGCCCGAAACGCCACGCTGTTCGCGTTCGACACCACCGACGAGGTCGAGGCCGCGACGCGCTACCGCGAATGGGTGATGGCCGACAACACGCTGTGGTGGCAACGTCACACCGGCACCAAGATCTTCCTGTCCGCGCACAACGGCCACGTCGCCGCCCGGCCCCGGGTGCCCGCCGGTGGGCCCGAGACCCAGGGTCGACTGCTGCGCGAGCAGCTCGGCGCCCGCTACGTCAACGCCGGATTCACCTTCGGCCAGGGGTCGTTCAACGCCGTGGACGCGAACGCCCCCGGTACGCCCTGGCGTCGCTTCGACATCGGGCCGGCGATCGCGTACGCCGGCGAGGACGTGCTGGCGCGGGTCTCCCGACGCGACTGGTACCTCGACACCCGCGCCGTGCCCGCCGGCCCCGCCCACGCCTGGCTCGCCGCCGCCCACCCCACCCGCAACCTCGGCGCCTCCTGGCCCGCCGACGAGTACGAGAACACCCGCCTGCACCCGACCTACGACATCCTCGTCCACGTCCACCACATCAGCGCCGCCCGCCACCGCTGATCCGCCGGTCGGATCCGCCGCGGATCAGGGAACGGGCGGCGTCGGGGGTGAGTTGTGCGGCCACGATCGACGTCAGGGCGAGCACGAAACCCACGCTCTGGATCGGGCTCAGGGACTGATCCAGTACCAGCCAACCCAGTGCGGTGGCCACCGCCGGGGACAGCAGGGTGAGGAACGAGACCGCCGTCACCGGGAGTCGGCCCAGCCCCTGGAACCACAACGAGTGGGCGAGGGCCGTGGCGACCAGGGCCAGCCAGGCGTATCCGCCCAGCGCCGCGGCGTCCGGTATCGGGGGCGGCCCCTCGACGGCGAGCGCGACGGGCGCGAGCAGCAGGCCGCCGGCGGTGAGTTGCCAGCTCGTGAAGGCCAGGGTGCCGGCGTCCGGCGGACGCCCCCAGCGTTTGGTCAGCACCAACCCGGCCGCCATCGAGGCGGCGCCGCCGAGGCCGGCCAGGATGCCGATCGCGTCGAAGGAGATCTGCCCGCGAAGCACGATCAGGCCGACCCCGAGCACGCCGGCCACGCCCCAACCGAGTTGCCATCGCGTGGGGCGAACGCCGAGCAGCCCGAAGGCGATTCCCGCGACCAGGAGCGGTTGTACGGCGCTGAGCGTGCCCGCGACGCCACCGGGCAGCTGGTAGGCCGCGACGAACAACAGGGCGAACAGGGCCCCGATGTTCAGCGCGCCCAACACGGCCGAGCGCCACCACCACTCGCCGCGCGGCAACGTCCGGGAGATCAGGAGCAGGAGCAGGCCCGCCGGCAGTGCGCGGATCACGCCGGCCCCCAGCGGTACGCCCGGCGGCAGGTATTCGGTGGTCACCAGGTAGGTCGTGCCCCAGGTCGCCGGCGCCAGGGCCGCGAGGCCGGTGAACCCCCAGGTGCGCGCGGAGGTCCGGGCGGCAGCCGGTCCGGCGACCTCACGGGTCTGGGTCATCCGCCGTCCTTTCAACATTGAAATGTTCAACGTTGGGGGACGGTAGTACTCCTGTTAGCATCAGGTCAAACAGTTCAACGTTGAGGAGTGCCGTGCGGGACAACGTCGACTGGCGGCTGGACCAATGGAGAGTCGAGCGGCCCGACATCGACCCCTCGCCGATGGGCGTGGTCGGCCGGATCCAGCGCGCCTCCCGCTTCCTGGACCGCGAACTCGGGCACAACTTCGGCACCCATGGCCTGCAACTGTGGGAGTTCGACGTGCTGGGCACACTGCGCCGGGCCGGGCCGCCCTTCCGGCTGACCACCGGGGCCATCGTGGAAGCGTCCATGGTCACCTCCGGCGCGATCACCAATCGCATCGACCGATTGGTCGACCGAGGTCTGGTGACCCGGGAGACCGATCCCGGCAACCGGCGCTGCGTCCTGGTCACCCTGACCGACCAGGGTCGCGAACTCGTCGACGACATCCTGGTCGGTCACGTGGCCCTCGAAAACGAACTCCTGACGCCGCTGACCACCACCGAGCGGGAACAACTGGCCACCCTGCTCCGCAAGCTCCTGCTCGGCCTGGGCGACGGTTCGTCCGCCTAGCGGGCGGTGCTCGGCGCGCTACCGGGGGGTCAGCGGAAGCGGGCCAGGTTTTCGTGCAGGAAGGCGTCCAGGGTGCGCGGGGCGCGGCCCAGGATGCGGGCGACCGTGTCGGTGGGGGATTCCGGGCGGGACACGGCGAGTTGCTGGATCTCCACCACGTGTTCGGCCAGCCACGGGGGCAACTGGCCGCGGTGGATCAGGCTTTCCCGCAGTTCGTGCGGGGGCAGGTCCACGTAGCGGACGTCGCGGCCGAGCAGGCGGGTGAGGGTTTCGGCGAGGTCGCCGTAGCCGGCCGCCTCGCTGCCGGTGAGGACATGGGTGCCGCCGGCGATCTCGGGGCGGGTCAGCGCCGCCGCGGCGACGTCGCCGATGTCGCGGCAGTCGACCCAGTTGCACGGGGCGTCCCGCATCGCGCCCAGGACGACTCCCTGCGCGGCCACCGCCGGCGCCAGGAGCAGCAGGTTCTGCATGAACGCGTAGGGGCGGAGCACGGTGTGGGCGAGGCCGGACGCGCGCAGGTGTTCCTCGACGGCGTGATGCCCGCGCGAGACCGCCACCGGGGAGTCGGGTTCGGCGGCCGGCGCGGAGATCTTGACGATGTGCTCGATGCCGCTGTCGGCCGCCGTGTCGACGACCCGCTTTTCCAGCTCGACCTGCGTCGGGCCGTTGGCCATGGCGAGGAAGAGTTGCCGGGCGCCCTTGAAGGCGGCGCGCAACGAGTCGACGTGCGCGGCGTCGGCGGACACGACCTCGACCACTCGGCCGGCCGGGTCGCCGAACCGGGCCCGCAGCCGGTTCGGGTCGCGGGTCAGCGCCCTGCTCGGCACGCCCTGCGCGGCGAGGCTGTGCAGCAGTGCGCCGCCGGTGGTTCCGGACGCTCCCATGACGACGATCATCGGGTGCCTTTCGGTCCTGCCCCGGGGTGGTCCCGGGGAGTGGTGACTGGTGATGTGTGTTGGGCGTTGGGTGTCGCGTGCGTTGGGTCGGTGGGTGTGCCGGGCGCCGGGTCTGCCGCCGGCGCGCGTGGTGGATGTGGCGCGGGTGGTGTGGAGGGGCGGGTCACGGCTGCGACGGGTGGGCTCGTTGCGCCCCGCGCCAGCGCCAGGTGACGATGCTCGCGGCGAGGGCGGCCGACAGCGGCAGATCGATCCGCAGGCGAGTGATCCACGGGGTATCGGGCACGGCGGTGTGCGCGGGCAGCCATTGCGAGGCGAACCACCCGAGGAGCCCGGCGATCGCAGCCGCGCCGACGGCGAACAGCACGGTCATGACGACGCGCGGCAGGGCCGTGGTCCACGGGCGCGGACCCCTGCGACGTTGCAGCCAACCGCCGATCAGCAGTGCCACCACGGCCGAGGTCCCGGCGATGGAGGTGCAGGCCGCCACGGTCAACTCGGTCTGCCCGCCGATGACTCCGCCGGCGCCGGCCATCAGCGCCGGGGCGAGATAGGCGACCAGCACCTCACGCCACAGGACGAACGGGCGAGCGGCGCGGCGACCTGCGGCGGTGTCGTTTCCTCGGGGCACGGTGACCTCTGTTCCGTTTTCGCGCGGGATCGACGGGGTGAGTCGTGACATGGGAAGATGACCAACTTTCGAGTTTGTACTTAGGAGGCTAACTATTGGGGTATAAAAACTGTCCGCACCCAGGGGCGGTGCGGACTACTCCGCGGTCAGGGCTCCGATGCCCCGGACGACCCGGGAGAGCAGATCCAGGAACGTCGCTCGCTCGTCGACGGTGAGTTCGCCGACCATCTCCTGGAGTCGGGCGAAATGCTCGGGCGCCATGTCGCGCAACCGCTGCGCACCGCGAGCGGTCAGCACCACCACGGCACCCCGGCCGTCCTCCGCGGACGCCCGCCGGGCGACCAGGCCCTCGCGCTCCAGCCCGTCGACCAGTCCGGTCACCGTGGCCCGCGAAACGCCGAGGTCCGCCGCCAGCCGCGAGGGGGACTTCTCCCCGTCGTGGTCCTCCAGGTCCGCCAGCAGCCGGTATCGCCCGGTCGACAACCCGTACCTGGCGAAGTGCACCTCGGTGGCCCGACCCAGTCGGGCCCCCGCCGAGATCAGCCGCACCGCGACGAGCACCGCCTGCGGGTCGACCCCGAGGTCGTAGTGCGCCAACTGCCGCTTGGCCTGCTCCAGCGTGGGTGACTCGTTGTCGAGATCGTCCGTTGCCATAAAACTAATATGGCACCTAACTACATTCGGGTCAACCCGACCCGCGCCGACCCGAAGCATGCCGACCCGACCCGGCGCCGAGAGCCGTGGCGGCGGGTCGGGTCGGCGCGGTCACCGTGCGAGCGAGCGGCCCGGGTCGATGCGTCCGTGGTCGAACGCGTGTCCTCTCGGCGGTCGACCGCGTCGGCCCGGGCGGGGCCACCGGCGCCGGCCCATGCGCATCGGTGAGTCCTGATTCCTGATCCGCTCCAGGCGCGCCGTCTCGTCCCGGTCGCCGCCGGAGCCGTACGGGCCGGTGAGCGGGGCGGGATGGCGCAGCGGGTCGGACAACGCGACCAGGAAGGGCAACTCCTCGCCGCGGCCGTCGGGTTCCTCGAACTCCATGCTCCAGCCCTTGGCCACCAGCACCGGACCGGACTGTCGACACCGGTTGTAGTCGATCAGGCCGGACAGGTCCTCGATGGTGGGTACTCCCTTCGTCGCCGAGGGCAGCCGCCCCCGGCGATACGCCTGCCGCTCCCGCGCGGAAGCGCCTTCGTATTCGGGCACCTTGACGCTCCAGTAGGCGTGAATCGCCTGCCACAACACCGATTCGGGCGCGGTGACGAGGCCGTCGGTCCAATGCCTGCCACCGCCCACCTCGAAGGTCAGGAAGCCGCCGTCCCAGTTGTTCGGCTTGATCTCGGCGATGCCACGGGCGCCGGAATCGTCGAAGCCGAGCAGGTGGTGCGGGACGTCGATGTAGAGGGCGAGGCCCTTGTCGACCATCGTATGTTCGAACTTGCGCCCACCGGCGGCGACATGCTCGCGGTGTCGGTAGGCCAGGCTCGGACAGCCGGCCACCGCCTTCTCGTATCCGGCGACGGTGTCCGAACGCCCGGTCCACTCGCCGTACAGCTGAATGATCACGCGTGACTCCCCACCTCAGCGCGCTGACGGACGGAAGTCAGCCAATCACTATCAGCGAATGCCCCGCAGGTAGGTTTTGCGCCAAGTCCCCTGCTCACCAGGGGATCCGGCCATCCGTGGCCGGATGTGGAGCCGTCATTCGATGCCCTGATCGCGCAGGCCGCAGTCGAATTCCCGACGGCGTCGGTGCGGTGCTTCGGTCGTCGAACCGCCTTTTGCGGTGGGGTCGGTGGGGCCGGCGTCCGGTGTCGTCGAGCGCGGTTGTGGCCAGCCGTGGAGGGCGTAGAGGATGTCGAAGTCGGACAGGTCCATCCAGCCGATGGGGTGGCCGGGGTCGTGTTCGACGTCGCCGAGCAGGACGGCCGCGGTGCCCTCGTGCGGACGGAGGTCGACGGCACGGCGCACGTCCAGCACCCGGACCAGCCCCGGAGAGAAGTCGGACGTGGGAGTGAAGTCCTCGCGTAGGCACCAGGTTTGCCCGGGTTCGGCGATCAACCAGGGCGAACCGTCGGCGAGTCGCTCGCACGCCACCCGCGTGGCGGCATCGCGGCTGAGGAGATCGTCGGTCATGAAGGCGTCGATCCACGCGTTGACGAGGGCCCCGGCAGCCTGGGCACCGAGGATCTGATCGATGTGCCTGTCGTTGGGGTTCACGGAACTCTCCTGAATGGACGGCCTTCGCGGAAGGCGGTGTGCGGACTCCGGCGGCGGATCGCCCGCCGGGCGGTACCCGATCCGGGACAACACGGGGAACGACGAGACCCATACCGGCGAGGAGTGTGATCCCGACGGCACGTTGCCGAGCAGAGCGGCGATCGCCGCCCGGGGCGGGCCGCGGTCGGGGAGTGCGTGGGCGCCGGGCACGGTGGCCCCTACCTGAACACGAATCCCGGATCCGCCCGGTTGCCCCGTGCGGCGCTTCTTCTGCGCCGGAACTCGCGCACGGTCATGCGCGAGAGCCTGGCACCGGTTCCGCCGAGATCGGTAGCGGCGCATCGACGGCGCATCCGAGCCCGCCGCGTCAATCGGGGAGCGCGACGGGGGAGGCGCCGATCGCGAGCTCCGTCGGGGAATCCGGCGCGGGCGCGTGGTCGCTTCGGGTTGCCTACTCCGGTCCCCACCGGCTCGGGGAGACGCTCAGGGACCACAGGTCGCCGACGCGTGGGTCGTCCGGGTCGATCGGTTCGTCCGGGTCGGGGCCCGATCCATACGGGTCGGTGTCCGCGATGACGTGGATGCGGGTACCGGAGCCCGGCACGCGGTACCGGTGCATGTCCGGTGCCTCGTCTTCGAGTTCGATCCGATATCCCAAGTCCTGGACGGCGACGCGCAGTTCCTCGAAAGCCATGCGCGGCGCGAAGGTCCCGTACCGCCGGGAGAGCGACGGCGGCACGGCCTCGGCGGACGGGCGGTGGGCCAGGCGGTGGATCTCGACGCCGAAGCCGAAGCACGCCATCCGGCCTCGGGAGTCCCGCGAGAAGTCGATCTCCAGCAGTCCGTAGTCCCGTCGCAGCAGGCCCTCGCCGGCAACATCGTCGAGATGGTCCGCGCCCAGGGCCGCCTCCCAGTCCGTCGGCCCCGAGTCGATTCCCGGACCGCCTTCGAAGACGGCGCGGCGGGTGGCGACGCCGGCGTAGAAGTCCAGGTCGCGCAGCCGGATCGGGTGAGCGGCGTCGATGGCCGCCGTGATGTCCCCGATCGTGTCCAGGTCGTTCCTGGTGGTGAGAACGACGCCGTGCTCCCCTTCCAGGTTGAAGAGCAGTTCCGCCTTCTGGATCGAGTCGAACCCGAGGTCGGCTTCCAGGTTCGTCGCCCCGGTGATGTCGCGCACGCTCACCCAGGCCAGGTTCGCCGCGGCCGCGATGACGGCCTTCTCCGTGGTGGTCACCTCGTACTCCCGGGTTCTCGGGTTGTCCAAGTCCAGGGTCTCATGATCGTGTCCACGCCAAACAACGATTGGGTGTCGTGCCGCGCTCGGCACGGCAACGCGGTGTGGCGAAGCGAGGAATTGGATTCCGGTCTGTAACCGAAAGGTTCGATCCTGCTACTGTGCAGCGCAGAATATGGAGATGGTTTCGGGGGAGGACGGCGATGGTCGAGGCAATGTCCGAAGACGGCAATAACGGCAACGATGCCAATGACGGTGATATCGAGACGTTGACGCTCGGGCCCGGTTGTTTCTGGTCATTCGATGCGGTGGCGCGCCGAACCCCCGGGATCGTGTCGAGCGTGGCGGGCTACGCCGGGGACAACGGTCCGCTGCCCGACTACGAGGCGTACATCCGTCATGGGCTCAACCCGCAGAAATTCGTCGAGGCCGTGCAACTCACCTTCCGGCCGGGCGAGATCTCGTTCGAAGAAGTATTGATCTTCTTCTTCCAGAGCCATGACCCCACCACGCCCAACCAGAGCGGCGCGGATCATGGCTCCATCTACCACTCGACGATCTTCTACGCCGACGAGGAACAGCGTGTGCGTTCCGAGAAGGTCATGGATTCGGTACGGCAACAACTGGGCCGGGATATCGTGACCGACCTGCGGTCGTACGGGCAGTTCATCGAGGCGGAATCCGACCAGCAGGACTTCTACAACAAGCATCGTTTCGAGCCGTACTGCCGGGTGGTAATCGAGCCGAAGTTGCGCACACTGGGGCTGAAGGTCGACTGAGCACGCCGTGGTGCGGCGCGGTTCCGTGCGGTTCGGCCCGGCGGAGTCACCCGAGTACGGCTGCCACCGTCTCGGCGGTGGCGGCGATCAACGGCTCGTCGGCGGGCGCGGCGGCGTCGTGCTTGCCGGCCAGGACCGCGATCACGATCGGGTCCCGGCCGGGCGGCCGGACGATGCCCACGTCGTTGGTGGTGCCGTAGCCGCCGGTGCCGGTCTTGTCCGCGACGGTCCAGTCCGCGGGCAGCCCCGCCCGCAGGCGGTTGCCGCCGGTGGTGTTGCCGAGCAGCCAACCGGTCAGCCGCTCGCGGTCGCGTGCTTCGAGTGCGTGCCCCACGGCGAGCCGGGCGTAGGTGCGGCCGATCGCGCGTGGGCTGGAGGTGTCGGTCACGCGACCGGGCTCCGCCGAGTTCAGCTTGGGCTCCCAGCGGTCGAGGCGGGTCACCTCGTCGCCGACGGAGCGGCAGAAGCGGGTGACCGCGCTCGGGCCGCCGAGTTCGCGCAGCAGGAGGTTCGCCGCGGTGTTGTCGCTGTGGGTGATGGCGGCGGCGCACAGGTCGGCGACGAGCATGCCATGGGCGAGGTTCTCGGGCAGGCCGGTGATCGGAGCGTAGCCCGACTCGGTGACGTCCCGATCGGTGTAGCGAATGCGCGTGGCGAGGAACTCCCCGTCCCGATCGAGGTCGCGGAGCACCGCGGCCACGGCGATCGTCTTGAACGTCGAACACATCGGGAACAACTCGTCCGTGCGGTACACCACGGTCTCGCCCGTCCCCGTGTCCCACGCGAAGACCCCCAACCGCGCGGCATGCGTCCGCTCCAGAGCCCTCAGCCGCCCGGCAACCCCCGTGCCCGCGACGGCCCTCCCGCCACCGGCAAGCACAACCCCGAACGCCGCCCCGACAACCCCGCCCAGCACCCCACGCCGACTCGGCCGCAACTCCATGCCCGTTCCCCTCTGTTCGCCCGAAGCCCATCCGATCATGCAACCCAACCATCCATACGCCGATCCGCCCACCCGCAAACCCATTCGACTCCACGGACGTCGCCATCGGGCCGACGGGCCCTTCCCCCGAAGACGCAAGAGGACGACGACGAGGCGTCCGGCAGGGTCGGTGTCCCCGGAACCGGGCGTCGTCGGTGCGGGTTTCGCCGACGTCGACGGCGACACTCGGTCGTGCCGACGGCACGAACGGCGGGCAGAGCGGATGCGTGCTCGTAGGCTCGCCGTATGACCGATCGTGTGTTGCAGATCGTGGGCTGCGCCGCCCCTCCCGTGCGCGAACTCGTGGATTTGGTACGGGTCGTTCGTGGGCTGGGCTGGGACGTGTGCCTCACGCTCACGCCCATTGCCGCCACGTGGCTCGACGCAAGCCTCGACGAACTGGCCGACGCCGCAGGCCGACCGGTGCGCACGCGCGAGCGCGGCCCCGACGATCCGCGGCCGTTCCCCGATCCGGACGCGTTGCTCGCGTATCCCCTGACGTTCAACACCTTGAACAAGTGGGCCCTGGGGATCTCGGACAACGTGGCTCTCGGCACGCTGAACGAGGCGCTGGGCGTGGGGATCCCGATCGTCGCCGTGCCCTGGTTCAAGGGCGCTCTCGCGGCGCATCCGGCGTCCGCTCGAAGTCTGGAGACGCTCAGGACATCCGGCGTCGACCTGGTCCTCGACGAGCACGGCGCATCACCGAGTGGCCACGGCGCCCTCGACTGGTCGACGGTGGTCGACCGCCTGCCCGCCACCGGGTAGCGGGCATCGCCGGACCGCCCTCGTCCGGTCCCGAGACGCAGGACGCCGGGGCTCCGAGCGCCTCGGGAGAGAGGGGGCTTGCGGGGGGCCTGTGACAGTCAGTACAATGTCACACCTTATTGGATCTGACGTTGTCTCGCTGTCGGCGGGGGTTCGTTCGTCGAATGGGCACTCGCTGCCATGGAAGGCGTTTGTATGAGCACTGTTGACCTGACGGTTGTGGGCCGTATGGGGGCCGGGCGTTGAGCGCCGGGGAGGGCACGGTCGTCGAGACCGTCGACTACCACACGGCGGGGGAACCGTTTCGGATCGTGTCGCGGGGGTTGCCGGCCATCGCCGGGGACACCGTCGCGGAGCGTCGTGCGATCGCGATCGGGGTGGGGGGCAGTGCCACCGCGCCTCGGCCGGGGCCGTTGGACGACGTGCGGCGGCTGCTCACCCATGAACCGCGCGGCCACGGCGGGATGTACGGCGGGTTCGTGGTGCCGCCGGACGACAACGAGGCGCATCTGGGGGTGTTGTTCTGGCACAAGGACGGCTACTCCACCGCCTGTGGCCACGGCACCATCGCGCTCGGGGCCTGGGCCGTCGAGTCGGGGCTGGTCGCGGCGCCCGCGGACGGTTCGGCGCGGGTGTACATCGACGTGCCCTCCGGCCGGGTCACCGCCATCGTCCACCGCCGGGCCGGCCGTACCACCTCGGTGACCTTTCGCAACGTGCCCACCGCCATCGGCGCCCGGCAGATCCCGGTGGCCACCTCCCGCGGTCTCGTGCGTGTCGACCTCGCCCACTCCGGGGCGTGCTACGCGTCGGTCTCCGCGGCCTCGCTCGGCCTCACCGTCACCCCGGACCGGCTCCCCGAAATCACCGCGATCGGCCGGGAGATCCGCGCCGCCCTCGCGGACGAACCCGCCACCCGGCACCCGGCCGATCCTCGACTCTCCGGCGTCTACGGCGTCATCCTGTACGAGGACCTCCCGGCCACCCCGGCGGGCCCCAATCAGCGCAACGTCACCGTGTTCGCGGACGGACAGATCGACCGATCCCCCTGCGGCTCGGGGACCTCCGCCCGGCTGGCCCTGCTCGCCGACAGCGGTCTGATCGGACCGGACGACGAACTGCGCCACGAATCCGTCATCGGCACGGTCTTCACCGGCAAGGTCGTCGGGACGCAGCCCACCGGCGTGATCACCGAGGTCACCGGCACGGCCCGGCGCACCGGCGAACATCGCTTCATCCTCGATGCCGACGACACCCTCGGAACGGGATTCCTCCTGTGACGGCGGACGAACTCCCCACGATCGCGGTCACCTCGACGCCGACCGAGGCGATGGAGGCGATCGAGCGCACACTCCTGGCGGGGCTGGACCCCGAAGGTGTCCCGCCGCGATCGAGCGTCGCCGTACCGGCCGGCGAACTGCTGCTGATGCCCGCGGCCGGACCGTCGCACGTGGGCGTCAAGATCGCCGGAGTGGCCGCCGGCAACCCGGCCAGGGGCCTGCCGCGCATCACCGGCAGCTATCTGTTGCTGGACGGACCCACCCTCCGGCCGCTGGCCCTGTTCGACGGCGCCGCGCTCACCGCCGTGCGCACCCCCGCCGTCACCGCCGTCGCCCTGCGCCGCCTCGCGGTCCCGGACGCCGCGCACCTGGTGCTGTTCGGTACCGGCCCGCAGGCGTACGGCCACCTGGACGCGATGCTCGCCATCCGTCCGCTGACCCGGCTCACCGTGGTCGCCCGCAGCGCCGGCCCGGCCCGGGCACTGGCCGACCACGCCCGCACCCTGGGTCTCACGGCGACGGTCGGCAAGCCGGACGCCGTGGCCGACGCCGACATCGTGGTGTGCGCCACGACGGCCCGTGATCCGCTGTTCGACGGTGCCCTGGTGCCGGCGCACGCGGCGGTGGCGGCGGTGGGCTCGCACGAACCGGCCGCGCGCGAGGTGGACGGCACGCTGGTGCGTCGTTCCGCCGTCTACGTCGAGGCCCGAGCCGCCGCGATCCGGGAAGCCGGGGACCTGCTGGCCGCCGGCTGGGACGACCTCTTCCACGGGGGGCCCGGCCCGACCAACCTCGCGGAGTTGGTGCACGGCCGGGCGACCGTCCCCGACGACCGACCCCGCCTGTTCAAGAGCGTGGGCATGTCTTGGGAGGATCTGGCCGTCGCCGTCGAACTCCACCGCCGTCACCGACCCTGAGCGCCGCTCCGAGGTGACCCCGGGGCGTGCCTTGGTCGACCCCGCTACCGGCGGGGCGGCTGAGGCCCGCCGGTGCCGGGGCCGCCGGGTGGTGCGGGGCGGGTCGGGTCGGGGCCGTGGGGGGATCGGCCGGGGATCGTGCCGAAGTTGCGGGTGCGGGTGGTGTAGGTCGTGAGGGCTTGCCACAGGTCGCGGCGGTCGATGTCCGGCCAGCGGGTGTCGGTGAAGGCGAGTTCGGCGTAGGCGGCGTGCCAGGGCAGCAGGTTCGAGGTGCGTTGTTCGCCTCCGGTGCGCCACAGCAGGTCGACGTCCGGCAGGTCGGGCAGGGCCAGGTGGGCGGCGAACACGCGCTCGGAGATGTGCGCCGGGTCGAGCCGGCCCGCGACGGCGGCACGGGCCAACGAAGCGGCGGCTTGGGCGAGTTCGATCCGGCCGCCGTAGTTGACGCACAGGGTCAGGGTCAGCCCGGTGCGCTTGCCGGTGCCGTGTTCCAGGCGGACCAGCTTTTCCAGCACGTCCTGGGGCAAGCCTTCGGCGGAACCGGCCCAGCGCACCCGGATGTCGTGGTCGAGCACGGTCTCCTCGATCATGTCGTCGCGTACCAGCGCGAGCAGGCCGTCGATCTCCTCGGGACGGCGGCGCCAGTTCTCGGTGGAGAAGGCGTAGAGGGTCAGGTGCCGCAGGCCGACTTCCAGGGCGCCGTGGACCACGTCCTGCATCGACCTGCCGCCCGCGCGGTGGCCTTCGGTACGCGGCAGGCCCCGGTCGGTGGCCCAGCGGCCGTTGCCGTCCATCACGACGGCCACATGCCGGGGGAGCCGCTCCGCGGGCCAGATCGGCGGGTGTACCCCGGAGGAGTGCGGCCGCGCAGGCACCGGAGCGTCGGAGCGCGGCGCCGGGAGCAACCCGGCCGGGGTCGGCGGGCGCCGAGTCGCGCCGTCGGGTCGAGCACGCGCCGGGGCGATCGGCGTGAGGAACCGCCAGGCGATGTGGGCCTTCAGCCGGGCGGGCAGGAGGATGCGCTCGGTGGCGATTCGGGGCAGCCGGGGCCGGTGGCGCAGCAGCCCGATCCCGGTGTGTTCGACCCGGTCCAGGCGCAGCCGGGCCAGGTCGGTCACCGCGCGTGCCACCACCGCGAGCGCGGGGGGCAGTTCGTGGAACAACTCGGGCTGGGCGAGCCACTGTCGGGCCCGGGCGACCAGCCGGCCGATCAGGGCTTCGACGGACGCGTCCGGCCCACCGTCCGGAGCCTTGCCCGGCCCGCGTTTTCGTGCCGCGCGCTCGGCCGCGCCGGTGAGGTCCGCCGCCGTGAGGGCGTGTTCGGTGAGCACCTCCATCGGCATGGTGATCCGACCCTGGGCGAGGTCCTCGGCGAGGTCCTCCAGGTTGTCGACGATGCTCAGTGCGTCCACCCACTGCCGCGCGGCTTCCAGATAGCGCAACCGCAGCGGCAGATACAGGCCCGCGGCGGCCAACAACGCCGCGCCCTGGGCGAAGAAGGAGGTGTTGACGGCCTGGGAGTAGGCGCTCCACGCGGCCCAGGTGGGATGGGTGCGCCCGTCGATGTCCGCGCGGGTCGCGGCGAGGGCCGCCGTCAGGCCGTCGGTCGGCAGGTCCCACGTCCGCATCGTGTGCACCAGGGCCCGGCGTACCGGATCCGCGCTGTCGCCGCGCCGCAGGTCGTCGTGGAACGCGGCGGTCCAGGCGTCGAACCGTGCCTTGCGGCCGGTGGGATCGCCGGTGTCGGCGAGGTCGTCCATCACCCGGCCGGCCGCGTAGATCGCCCACAGCGCCGGTCGTAACGCCGGCGGCATCAGATGGGAGGTCCGGTACTCGGTCCCGCCCGCCTTGCGGATCGCCGTGCGGCACGCTTCGTAGGCTTCGACGAGACGCGGGTCGTCGATCCCGGCCGCGCGGTGGACGGAGCGGGGTCGGGTCATGGGACTCCTCGGCCGGACGGGATGGTATCCGCCGTGCGGCGGGCACGTCGGTGTGGGACGGGCACTCCCCGCACGGCGGAGCGGAGACCACGCGGACCCCGCCCGGGTTCGACCCGGATCCTCCCCGATCCGGGCAATACCCCTGCTACGACGCGGCGTTGATACGTCGCCCGAACACGGGAAGAGACAACCGGCCGGCCGCGCACCGTGTCACGCGGATGGGTCGAAGATGCCTCGCAGGGGTGACGTCACCAGGGCCGAACGGGTGATGCGTGGCGGGTCACGGGGGACCGAACCACCCCGTGCCGCTCGCATGTCCTTCGCGCGCCCCGATCCGGGCGACGTGCTCTCCGCTCGCGATGACCACGAACGGGTGACCGACGGTGTCGGGCTCGGTGCTCAGGCGCAGGAGACCTTCGGTGCCGGCGGCCAGGACCGGGCCGTTGTCGATGATGGCACTCCACGGGCGCGGCAGCACGTCACCGTCGACCGGCCAGTCGAACAGGTCGAGCCCGACCTCGAAGTCGCCGTGACCGGGGATCGTGAGGTGCCCGTGGGCCTGGTGGATTTCCATCATTCGAGTCTGCGTCGCCGTGCCCGATCCCGCCGGCGCGTGGTCGGTTCAGCCGCTTGTCGAGTTGCGGTCGACGAAGGAGAGCGGTGGGGCGATGTCCTCCAGCGAGCGGCGTTCGGCGTCGACGGCGAGGAATCCGGCGACGATGCCCGCGGCGAGCATCAGGCCGGCGCCGATGCAGAAGGCGAGGACGGTGTCGCCGACGTCGCCGGACTCGGTCAGGTCGGAGAAGACCAGCGGGCCGGAGATGCCGCCCGCCGCAGTGCCGACCGCGTAGAACAGTGCGATGGCCGAGGCGCGCGCCTCCATCGGGAAGATCTCGGAGACGGTCAGATAGGCACTGCTCGCGCCGGTCGAGGCGAGGAAGAGCACGACACACCAACACGCGGTCAGCGTGGTCGCGTTCAGGCGGCCGGCCCCGAACAGCCAGGCGGTGGCGAAGAGTGCGAGGGCACTGCCGACGTAGGTCGAGGTGATCATCACGCGTCGTCCGAGCGAGTCGAACAGCGGGCCGAGCAGCAGTGGGCCGAGCAGGTTGCCGACCGCGATGACGGCGAAGTAGTAGCCGGTGCGGTTGCCGGGCACGTCGTAGAAGGTCTCCAGGATCGACGCGAAGCCGAAAGTGATGGCGTTGTAGAGGAACGCCTGCCCGATGAACAGCGACAGACTCAGTGTCGAACGGCGCGGATGGTCGCGGACCACACTGCGGGCGATGGCGCCCAGACCGGTGGCCTTGCTCGGGTCGATGGTCAGTTCGCCGTGCGCTTCGGGCAACGTGCGACGCTCGCCGGTGTCCTTGGAGGTTTCGGCCTCCACCTTCCGCTCGACGTCGGCGACCAACTCCTCGGCCTGCTCGCCTCGGCCGTGCAGGTAGAGCCAGCGGGGCGACTCGGGGACGTGTCGACGCACCAACAGGATGACCAGGCCGAGCACGACGCCGAGCGCGAAGGTCAGCCGCCAACCGAGGTCGGCCGGGAAGAGCGCGGTGTCGAGCATCAGCACGGACAGCAGTGCGCCGCCGGCGGCTCCGGCCCAGTAGGTGCCGTTGACGGCCAGGTCGACCCGCCCTCGGTAGTGGGCCGGCATCAACTCGTCGATGGCGGAGTTGATCGCCGCGTACTCGCCGCCGATGCCCAGTCCGGTGACGAACCGGAAGAGGAAGAACATCCACGCCTGGACGGACAGCGCGGTCAGCGCGGTGCCGACGAGGTAGACGGCGAGCGTGACCATGAACAACTTCTTGCGGCCGAATCGATCGGTCAGCCAGGCGAAGAACAACGCACCCACACACGCTCCCGCGACGTACATCGCGGCGCCGGGACCGGTGACCTGAGCCGCGGTGATGTCGAGCCCGCTGTCCGGTTCGGACAACCGGCCGGCGACGTTGCCGACCACGGTGACTTCCAGACCGTCGAGGATCCACACGGTGCCGAGACCGATCAGGATGCGCCAGTGCCAGAACGACCACGGCAATCGGTCCAGGCGGGCCGGGACATCGGTGGCGAAGGTCGTCGGTTCGGCCGGTGTGTTGCCGGCGGGCGTCGTCTTGGTGGGCATCGTGGGCGTCCTCCGATCATGTGTTCTCGCGGCTGCCCGGGCATCGGGGTGGGAAACCCCTTGCAAGATCGGCCTGTTGCGGTGAGCACGCGGGATCGGCGCGGGATCGGTACGGGACCGCGCGGAAGCGGGCTGGTGTCGTCGCAGCGGCGAAATGCCCTATATATAACTCTTCATGTGCATACAATTGCGCAGCGTTACCAAGCCCGGAAGCTCCGAGGCCCCGCATGATCGGTGCCGTACCACGAGAGTGAGAGCTCGATGGACATCACCTTCGCGTCCGGCTCGGACGGCTCGGACGCCCCGGACGGTGCGCGAGGCTCCGGCTCGCCGCCCCCGCCGATGGATGCCACGCTCTACGCCCCGGACCGCCCGCACAACGAACTCGCCGTCCTGCTCGACCGGCCCGGCCCACTGCGGGTGGCGGACCTGAGCGCGTACGACCAACTTCACTACCTCGGCACGCAGGCGTTGGACCACGCGGCGGCCGAACTGGCGCTGCGCCCGGGCGCCCGGGTGCTGGACGTCGGCTCCGGCCTCGGCGGCCCCGCCCGCTACCTGGCCGAGCAGCACCGGTGCCGGGTCACCGGCGTGGAACTGCGCGAGCCGCTGCACCGGTTGAGCACCCGACTCACCGAACGCACCGGGCTGCACGAGCGCGTCGACCTGGTGCACGCCGACATCCTCACCGCCTCGCTCACCCCCGGCTACGACCACCTGCTGTCCCTGTTGGCGTTCCTGCACATCCCCGAACGCGAGCGGCTCCTGCGGGTCTGCGCCGACGCCCTCGCCGACGGCGCGACGTTCTACATCGAGGACTTCTACGCCCGACGCCCGCTCACCGACGCCGAGCGTCGCCTGCTGCGCGACGGCGTCAGTTGTCCCGACCTCCCCGAAGCGGCGCGCTATCGAGCGGACCTGGCCGCAGCCGGCCTGCAGGTGACCACGTGGCGCGATGCCACCGAGCCGTGGACCGACTGGGTCCGCGACCGTGCCGACCGCTTCCGCGCCGATCTGTCGGAGCAGACCCGCCGGCACGGAGCCGAACTCGCCCACGGGCTCCTGGCCTTCTACGACCTCATGGTCGACCTGCTGGCCGGCGGCGGTGTCGGCGGCGTCCGGATCACCGGCCGACGCGTCCCCGCGCCGCCATCGGCCGACCGGGGATCGGGGAAGCGGGCGCCGGGCCTTCGGTAGCCGTCGGCCCCGGTAGATCCGCGCCGGGCCGCGGGCGGATCCGCGCGTCGACCCGGGTCTCCCGGACGACGGCGCGGAAGTGCCCGGCCACCTGCCCGGCGAATCTGCGGCGGGTCGTACCGAGCACCGTGAGCGCCGGGCCGTGGTCGTGCACGACCACCGCGGTCGCGCCCGCGGCGATCACCCACCAGCCGGCGACGGCGACCGCTCGGGTCGGGCGCGCCAGGTCGGCCAACGAGGCGCGCAGGAAGTCGCAATGGAACGGGACGTGGCGTTCCTCGTCGGCGAGGATGCGGGCGGCGACCTCGGCGGCGAGCGGATCGTCGACGCCGTCGCGGAGCGCGCCGTAGTAGGGCAGCGCGATCACCTCGGCGACCATCAGCACCATCAACTCCAGGCGCAGGCCGAGCGAGCGGCGCAGCCGGCGAAAGACCGCGTCGGACCAGTGGCCGGGGATGGTGTCTTCGCCGGCCGCGGCGAGCAGGTGTGCCAGCAACCGGGCGTGGTCTTGTTCCTCGGCCACGAACAGCCGGATCGTCGCGGTGTAGACGTCGTCGCCGTCCGCGGCGGCCTTCGCGATCAGGACCCGGCCGTCGCTGCCCTCGCCGACCTGGAAGCGTTGGATGCTGCGGACCAGGGCCGGGTGCAGGCGGGCGCCGTTCGTCCACCGGGGATCCCCAGCGGCGGCGCGTGCTCGGGCCGCCGCCCGGAAGTCGCGCAACCAGCGGCTGTGGTCCGTGCTCGGTGGATCTGCGATCGGTGACATGAGATCTCCCCCTGGATGCCACGACACGTGCCGATGCGGCCGGATACCGCGTGTTGCGGAGGACGCGGCGCCGGGCGGGATGGTTGTCGCTCCGGGCAAAGTCCGGGAGTTGCGCACCGGCCTGCGGACCGGGCCGCAGCGCACCGGGGGCCGGTGCCCGACAACCCGGCCCGAGCCCGGTGGGGGTTCGGCGCGGGTCGGGTGGTCGGGGTGCCGCCGGCTCAGGTCAACAGTTTCTGCTTCGCCTGTTGGAACTCGGCGTCGGAGATGGCGCCGTTGTTCTTGAGGTCGGCGAGCTTGGCGAGTTGGTCGACGGGACTCGCCGGTGCGTTGGCCATGTTCGCCGCGCTCGGCGTGCCGGCGGCGTCGCGGACGTACGCCTTGAAGGCGGCCTCGTTCTCTTGGGCCTGTGCGACGTCGCGACTGCTCATCGAACGGCCCCGAACGACGAGATAGATCAGGACACCGACGTAGGGCAGCACCATCGCGAGGATGAGCCAGCCCGCCTTCGCCCAACCGCTCAGGTCGTGGCTCCGGAAGATGTCGGTGATCACCTTGAACAACAGGAAGAACCACAACACCCAGAGGAAGAGCCACATCATCGTCCAGAACAGGTTCAACAGCGGATAGTCGTCCACGGGAACTCCAGTCTTCGCGAAGCCGTGACCGGCACCGAAGCCGTGACCGGCACCGTCGACATCCGGACCCCGATTCGCCGGACGGCCGGGCCGCCACGCGGTGCCGCGACGCGCAGCACCAATTCCAGGATTAGCACCTGCCTTCGGGGTCGGCACGTCGAGAGCGGGTGCGGGGCGTATTCGGGCAGGGAAACGAACCCCGAATATCACAGTGTGCGGGCATTCGAGTGCACAGTGTCACGCTCTCCCGTCCGTCGCCGACCGGCCGGCCGGCATGGATCGCGTCGAACGCTCACAAATACGCCCCTCGCGCGCTCTCCCGGTGTGCACCGAACACGGCACAGCATGTTCAGTCCGTACCCTCGCCGGGGCGGACCCGGCGACGAGACGATCGAGGGACGCAGATGGCCGAGGAGACCCGACAGCCGTATTCGGCCCGCCCGTTGCGCCGGCGGGTGCGCGGCGAGCGACGCCGGGCCGCGGACGACGCCGCGCGGGCGGCGGGAGAGGACACCGCGGCCACCCTGTTCGGGGGCAGCCTCACCCCCGCCTGGTCCGGAGCGCAACGATGGCGCCGGGCCTCGGAGTTGTCCTTCCTGGGGACGCTGCGGCGGCTGCCGCGACTGGTCGGCCGATCCTTTCGGCTGGGGTGGCAGGCCGACCGCGCGGCGCTGATCGTGGTGGTGGTCGCCGAGATCGGCCAGGGGCTGACGGCCGCGTTCGGTTTGTTGGCGACCAATCGCATCCTGCTGGAGTTGTTCGCCGCCGGGCCGACACCGGATCGGGTTCGCTCCGCCGCGCCGGCCCTGTTGACCGTGGCGATTCTCGGCTGTGTCGGGGCGCTGTTGCGGGCCGGCTCCACGGCCGCCACCGGCCGACTGGAACCCAAGGTCGAACGCGCCGCGGAGGTCGAACTCCTGGAGCGGGTCATCCGGGTGGAGATGACCAGGATCGAGGATCCCGAGTTCAAGAAACTGCTGAGCACGGCCCGCTACGGGACCAACGCGAGCCGCCAGATGATCACCTACGGCGTGCAGGTCGTGAACGCCCTGGTGTCGCTGGTCGCCGTCGGTGCGGTGCTGGCCGTCCTGCACCCGCTGTTGTTGCCGCTCCTGGTACTGATCATCGTGCCGCAGGGGTGGGGGACGGTGCACTCGGCGCGCCGCCGGTATCGCTCCGTGCTGGCCTGGACGAACCACAGTCGCCAGCAGACCGAGATCGCCTATTCGTTGTCGCACCACGGCACCGGCCAGGAGATCCGGGTCCACGGCGCCGGGGCCTACCTGCTGCACCACTACCGCGTCATGGCGCGCTGTTCCGAGGCGGAGCAGACTCGACTGGCCCGCGCGGACGCCACGACCGACCTGCTCACCTCGGGACTCTCCGGGGTCGCGTCGGCCATCACCTACGCGACGCTCGCGTGGCTCGTGCTCAACGGCCACGCCGGCCTGGCGACCTCGGGTACGGCGGTGCTGGCCATCCGGACCGGCACCACCAACCTCGCCGCGCTGGTCCGGGCGATCAACAACCTCTACGCCCAGGCCCTGTGGCTCAACGACCTCGAACAGGTCTGCGCCATCGCCGACGCCCACGCCATCCCCGACACCGGTGCCGCGCTCGGTCCGCCGACGACGATCGAGGTGCGCAACGTGTCCTTCACCTATCCGGGCCGCGACCGGCCCGCCCTGGAGGACGTGACGCTGACCCTGCCCCGGGGCAAGGTGATCGCCCTGGCCGGCGAGAACGGTTCGGGGAAGTCCACGCTCGCCAAGATCCTGGCCGGCCTGTACCTGCCCTGTGCCGGGCACGTGTTGTGGGACGGCGTGGACATCCGCGAGGCCGACCGCACCGCGTGGTTCGAGCACATCGGCCTCGTGCAACAGGACTTCGCCCGCTGGGACCTCACCGCCCGAGCCAACGTCGTGATGGGCCGCCCCGACATCGCGGCGGGCCCGGACCCGGTGCTGTTCCAACAGGCGTCCGACTACGCCCAGGCGCACAAGGTGACCGACGAGCTGCCCCGGGGATGGGACACGCTCCTGGACCAGACCTACGACGGCGGTGTCGAACTGTCCGGCGGCCAATGGCAACGCCTGGCCCTGGCCCGGGCCCGATTCCGCAACGCCCACGTGGTCGTCTTCGACGAACCCACCGCCGCGCTGGACGCGCACGCCGAACACGAGGCGTTCACCCGGATGCGCGAACTCGTGCGCGACGGGGTCACCGTCGTCCTGATCACCCACCGGCTGGCCTCGGTGCGCCGCGCCGACCACATCCACGTGCTCGACCGCGGCCGCGTCGCGGAGTCGGGCACGCACGAGGAGCTGATGGCCGCCGAGGGCCGGTACGCCGGGATGTACCGGATCCAGGCCGACCAGTACCGCCAGGACCACCCGAAGGCCGAGCCGCCGTCCTGACCGCGGTTCCGGCGTGGGAGTCGGGAACGGGGCGGGTGGTCGGGCGAAGGCCGGCGGGGGAACGGTGCCGCGTGGCCCAAGCCTTCACCCGGATGGCCGCGAGCCTTGCGACCCCGGGGCCCGGGACGGGGCCCGAGCCGGAGCCGGGAGGGGAGTCGGCGCGGCGGCACCGGGCGATCGCGCCCCGTCGGGCACGCGCCGCCCCGCGTCGGTACCGGCGCGTGGGTGGGCCCATCGACGGGTGATCGGCAGTTCGTAGTACCGGTGGACGGCCAGGGACAGCGCGACCGAGGCCGCGGCCAGGGTCGCGATGATCAGGGTGCCGGGCAGCAGCCCGAAGGTCCGTTCCGCGCCCAGCATGTGACGGGCCGTCAGTATGAGCGGGTAGTGGGTCAGGTAGAGGGCGAAGGACGCCTCGCCGAGCGTGATCAGGCGCGGGTGGCGCATCAGTCGGGTGCGCCCCTGCACGTCGGCCCGGGCGAGGGCGGCGATGACCAGGGCGAACGGGGCGGCCATGACCATGCCGAAGGCGTACTGGGTGGGCAGGAACGGCAGTGCCCCGAACACGACCACCGCGGGGGCGGCGAGCCGTGCCCGGTTCAGGTGCGGCCAACGGCCGGTCCGGACCAGCCGGGCGGTGACGATCCCGAGGGCGAATTCCGGCAGCCGCACGAGCGGGCAGAGGTAGACGAACCAGATGCTGGTCGCGTTGGTGGGCATCCAGTCGTACAGCGGCGGCCCCGGCACCGCGGTGGCGACCAGCGGCAGCAGCAGGGTGGTCGCGGCGAGCGCCGCCCAGCACCCGCGCAGGCGTGGCACCGGGATCCGGGACACGGCGGCCAGGAGCGCGGGGAAGAGCGCGTAGAAGAACGCCTCGCAGGAGATCGACCAGGCCGGGGCGTTGAAGCTGAAGAAGTAGTCCGCGTCCGGGAACCAGCTCTGCACCAGGAACAGGCTCGCCACCGCGGCGCCCGGGCTGTCGCCGTCGGGCAACACCGTGGCCGGCTCGGCGACGATGACGGCGAAGAAGGCGACGGCCAGGGCCCAGGTCAGCACGTGGTTGGGGACGATCCGGCAAAAGCGCCGGCGCCAGAACGCCCGGGCCGTCCCGCCCGGGTCGTGGGCCCAGGTCAGCACGAATCCCGACAGGACGAAGAAGCCACTGACCGCACCGGTGGCGAGCGGCTGCAGCACCCGCAGCGGGCTGTCCGGCGCCAGGGCGAAGATGCCCGAGATGAGGGACAGATGACACAGCACGACACACATGGCGAGGAGGAACCGCAGCCCGGTCAGCGCGGGAAGACGTGCGGGCAGGAGCTGGTCGGACACGGGCTGATCTCCTTGGCCGGGGGTTGCCGGCGTCCCGGACAGGCGTGATGGGGGATGCTCCTCTGGCGGGCGGACCGCGCCCGAGGTCTCACCGGAACGGACACCCGACGGTGACGCTCTCGTCCGGTCTCCCCTCGATCCGCGCCGCGGGTACCTCCGGTTCGACCGGGCCGGCGGTGTGCACGGGCAGGCTGTGCAGGTGCCGCAGACCGCCTCGGTGCCAGGTCAGCTCGGCCGGGTCGACGGCCGGTGCGAGCAGGGGCAGCCGGGTGAACAGTCGGGTCAGCGCGATCCGGGTCTGGGCCCGGCCCCGGGCGGCGCCGAGGCAGTAGTGCGCGCCGTGCCCGAACGAGAGGTGACCGCGGGGCGTCGCCCGGTCGACGCGGACCTCGGTGGGGTGCGGCCAGCGTCGCGGATCGAGGTTGGCCTCCAGGAAGGACACCACCACCACGTCGCCGGCCGCGATCGGCGTCCCGTCCAGGACCAGCGGCTCACGGGCCACCCGCCAGGCGCTGTGGTGGAACGGCGAGGACAGGCGCAGTAGTTCCTCCACCACCGCGTCCGTGCGCGGCGCGTCGCCGGACCGTAGCGCGGCCCGCACCTCGGGGCGCTGCATCGCGATCAGCGCGGCGGTGGGGACGATGGTGGTGAGCGACTCCACCATGCCGACGAGCAGCAGTCCCACCATCGCGGCCGTCTGCGCGCCGGTCAGCCGCCCTTCGTCGTGGGCGGTCAGCAGGGCCCGGGCGGCGTTGTCCCGACGGGTCCTGCGGGCGGTGGCCATGGTCTGCACGATCCGCAGGACGAACGCCTGGTGCGCGGCCCGGCCCTGCGCGCTGTCGGGGTGGCCGGCCAGGCCCCCGGCCATGGTGGCGCGGACGACCGCCGTCGCCCGGTCGGGGGCCAGGCCCAGCATGTCGGCGACGCCCGAGGCGGCCAGCGGCACCGCGAGATCGGCGACCAGATCGCCCTGCTGCCGCCCGGCCAGGGCCTGGACCAATTCGTCGGTGTGGGCTTCGAGTTCCGCCTCGTCCAGCCCGGCCGTCGTGGCCTGGAAGTACGGACCGACGATCCGGCGCATCCGGCGGTGCTCGGCGCCGTCGCGGGCCAGGAGTTGGGGTTGGGTGGACAGGAAGCTCTCGGGGTAGCGGGCGTGCGGCAGCCCGTGCGGTGTGGCCGAGCCGAGCTCGCCCACCGTGGTCATGTCGTTGACCAGCCGTGGATCGGTGAGCATGGCCTGCGCGGCGGCGTGCCCGGTCACCGCCCACGCGGGCAACCCGCCGGCCAGCCGCACCGCCCGCACGCCGGGCCGCGCCGGTGGCGCGTACCGCTCGGGGAAGTCCGCCGCGGGCACTGCGGGGCAGTACAGGGACGGTGCGCGCGACCAGGGCGCGGACGACGACTCTTGCACAGTCATGGATCTCCGAACCATCGGGAGATGGCGGCCCGAAGCCGTCACCGACGGGTCGAAGCGTATGAGCGGGATATTTAGGAACGAAATCGATAAGTCGTACGAGTAGCCCAGGTGGCGGGTGCACGCCGGTCCCGCCCGGGCCTCACGCGGGGGTGTCCGGCGGTGCCGGCGGGTTCCTCGGGTGCGGCACGACCTGCGGCACGACGTGCGGGGCGACGGCGGCGAGGGTGTGGCACGTATCGCGATATTCCCGCACCGGCCGGGAATCGGCCACGATGCCCGCGCCCACGCGCAGCCAGGTGCCGCCGTCGCGCGTGTAGACCATGCGCAGGGCGAGTGCGGCGTCCAACTCCCCGGCGTGGGTGGCGCGCACGACCACGCCCGCGTACAGGCCGCGTGGCGTGTCCTCGTAGCCGGCGATCATCGAGCACGCGGTGGTCTTGGGGATGCCGGAGGCGGTTCCGGCCGGGAACAGCGCGACGAGCGCGTCCCACGGCCCGTGCCGGGGGTCGAGTCGGCCGTGCACGCGGGACCCGAGGTGGTGCACGCTGCCGTGTTCCTCGACGGTCGTGAACGCGTCGACGGTGACGCTGTCCGGCTCGCACAGGGCGCGCAGTTCGGTGTCGGCCTGGTGCACCGAGACGGCGTGTTCGTAGACCTCCTTGGCGTCCCGGAGCAGGGCGGTGCGGCGTCGGGCGTCGAAGGCGGGGTCTCCGTCGCGGGGACAGGTGCCCGCGAGCGGTCGGGTGGTGATGCGCGCGTCGGCGTCGATCTCGACGAGAGTCGTGGGGCTGAATCCGGCGGCGCGCAGTCCGGGCAGGTCGAGCAGGAACGACCGGGCCGGGGTGTTCGCGCGCCGTCCCCGGAGGTAGGTCGCCGGGAAGTCCACGGGGTAGGGGACCGGCACGGATCGGGACAGGACCAGCTTGTCGAGTTCGCCGGCGCGGATGTGCTCGACGGCGGCGGCCGCGGCGGTGGTGAACCGGGCCGGTTCCCCGGCCTCGACGTCCACGGGCCGGGTCGGGGCGATCGGCCGCGGTGCGGCGGCGAGGGCGGTGCGCAGCACCCGTTCGAGGTCGTCGGGGTCCAGGGCGCGCACGGTGAGGGTGTGCGCGTCGATTTCGACCTCGACGCGCGGGACGGTCAGTCGGCCCAGGGCCCGTTCCCCGTCGGGGGAGGGCAACCCGGCGATGGCGGCGCCGAGTTCGAAGTCCCAGTGGCCGTACAGGCGCCAGTCCCGGACCGGCGCGCGGCGCAGCGCGGCGTCGATCGCCCGGGCGGGGGATCGGGTCCACGGCATGCTCGTGTGTTCGTCCGCGTGGGTGGCGGTCACGGTGTCGTGGTGGATGGCGAGCACCAGGACGGCGCCGCCGGCGAACCACCAGCGGGCGTCGCGTTCGTAGACGAGCGATTCGTCGAAGAGCCCGGATTCGGCCAGGGCGACCGCGACGCCGGCCGGATCGTAGGTTCCTTCGCGGCGGGCGCGCAGATAGCGACGGGTGGGCGTGGTGGTGGGGGAGTCGATGGGCACGGGTGGCACCGTCCTCGATTTGAGTGGTGAACAAGTAGGTTAGCCTTACCTAACTTGAATCACCACATCGAGGCCGGACGCCGACCCTGGACCGAACGGACCGCCCGAGCCGCGGCCGCCGGAACGCCGAAGGCGGGGTCCCGGTGGCCGTGGTCGCCGACGAGGGCACCGACTACCTGGTGTCCCTCGAGCAGTTG